>PLAD01000233.1 GCA_003134215.1 Armatimonadota bacterium | reverse complement strand
CGCCATCCGCCGACTTTCGCCCCGAGATAAGAACAAGGTTTTCACCGCGAGAATGCGAAGCTGCAGTGAGAAGATAAGCGTCCCGGGCGTATCGCGCGGCATTATCGGTGAGTTCGAGCCTTGAACGCAGCCTGTTAGGCAGCAGGGCATCCGCTCCGACGCTCCGCGGCAGAAAGCCTTCGTTGACGCCAGCCACGACCAGCAACGGGATATCGTCAAGCGGTGCATCCAGCCAACCTGTNNATCCTTGCAAAGTCATCTTTATAGCAACGGAAGCGGGCATCTTTACAGAATCAGCTATCTTGCGTGAAATCTGAGACTGAAGCTCAAGGTACGAGCCAATCGTCTCCAGCGAACGAAGTTCATCAGCCTGAGTCGGATCAGATCCGTCGAGCTCCTTCACGCTATAAATATCTGCCAGGACCGAGGCTATCACTTCGCTCCACTCCGGGAGGGTTTTATCGGCCGACATCAAGGCGGATGTAATCTCCTTAACCGAACGAATGGCGTTCATAATGTCCTGCGCACAACGACTTCTGTTTCGAGCGGCAGCTTGTCTACTTGGTGAAGAAAAGATATCCAGTGCTTCTGCCTGTGCCGAATCGGCGATTTCACCCCATCCCGGTTCCAGTTTCGACGGCAAATATTCCGCGGTCATCGTATCAAGCGAAGCAATCCAGCGATGGACTAATTTGTCTGCTGACTTCAGGCGAATAATCAGGTCTGGCTGCCGGATCAGAGCGGCAAGGGTATCGATGGTCCCCGAACCAATATGATTTCCAAGCGCCTTCAAGAGGAGCGCGGGAGCAGTAGCGGATACATCTCGTCCGAACGATTGACGCGCAGAGAAACCGGCGAGATCGAGCATTCGCTCAACCATAGGCCCCATGCTCTCGTCGCCAAGGGACACTGAAAGCGACAGTTCGGGAGCGCACCCGCCTGTAGCTGCGAGCTGTGCTTGCTCCACTACTTTCGCGGCTTGTTCGAGAGGAGATTCGACAACTTCGACCGATGTCGGAAGCGGTATCGCAGCATCCTGCCAGCGCGCGGGGAGAACACATCCGAGGCGATCGAAACGGTCCTCCTCTTCCATCGGCGCCCAGACCAGCGGCTGTACCGTTGTCGTACTCACTTGAAGAAAGCGTCGTGTAACCTCCGGCATATCGACTGCGGCAATCAGCAGCACTGTCTGCATCGACTTAAGTTCGGCAGCCAATGCCGCGCTGCGCGCCTCAGGTATCGAAATCAAGCCGGCTTCTCGCAAGATTGTTCTTGCTTCGTTATCGATACGTTCCACTGTCGACCATCGGCCGGCATCGTCGACGCCGAGTTCTTTACACTTGTCCACCACCGTCTGGTAACTGATCATGCCGCCCTCAATTTCGTCCCACACCCTGCCCAGGTCCTCAGCGATACGCTGCCATGCGGAAAGGTCTGACAATTCTGGAGTATCGGGCAGCAGGTCTTTGACCGAATCGATGCAGCTGCGCAGCGCTGTGATTCTTGCAAGAAGCGTCTCCTGCTGCGAAGCCAATGGAACGATTGGTTCAAAGAGTCGCTCAGGGAGGTGACCGACAGTAACTGTCTGAGGTGGGACTAGAGTAGTGCGGAGATCTGAATCGACGTTCGCGAGACGTGTTCGCTCGGCAAGGAGCTCGATCAGCCTACGGCCTGCACGCGCCCCTTGAGTAACGCAAAGAACATCGCTGAGATCCCATTGTCCAGAATCCTCTCGATAGTTCTCAAAGAGATAGTCGACGACGAGGTGGAGACACGGTCGATCCCACCCAAGAAAAATACGGCTTTCCAGCATTGTTTTCTCCGTTGTACTACCGTCAAGTGGGACAGACGATATGAAACTCACAGCGTAGGCATTTTTCGCCTGGGTTGGGCTCGAATAATCCCTGAGATAACGCATAGGCGCCGTCACGGAGAGTCGACAGTTGATGTTTTTCAGACGGCCCTTCTGGAACGGCAACCGGCTCGCCAGTCAAAAGATTGTAAATTTCGATCTTGATTTGGCGGCCGGAATCCGCTCCCGCCTTTCTCCAGACCGAATATATGGGCTTCGTGAAATCTGACGAGCTTGGTTTAGAAGCTTGCAGAGCCATGAATACGAATTCCTTTGCTTGCCGATCGAAGTAGGTTATGTCCGGTGAAAAGCGCACCTCAACATCGTCAATATGAATGGACAGGCTGCTTGGGCGGAGCAGACGTCTACTCCTATCAAAGTATTCGACAAATTTGCGTAAGATGTCGTGCACGTTATTGCGAGACGGATCGTCGAGGCCTTCACCGCTCAATCCAAAAATAACATCGAACACGTGTAACGCATAGTCAAAGTCAATCGGTACGCCTTTGCTCCTCAAGCGGCTTAATTCCGTCAGGCATTCGCGGACAGAGGAATATATACGCCCTTTGTCCGAAAATGTCCGACTCGAACGCCCGAATTTACGCCGATAAAACCATCGGCGAGGACAATCGAGGTAGTCGAATAATTCTGACGCTGAGTAACTCTGGCCGACGACATTTCGACTCGCGTTCCCTTTCTCAGCCTCCGCGGCTTTGTCAACTAACGTCGATGAGTCAAAGAAATCTTCGGTTTCAACTTTTTCGGTGGTCCAATTCAGTTCGTTCCCGACATTTGTTTGCAGCCACGGCGTCAAACCTTTAAGCAATGGCGATGGAGATATTTTCCGACCGGATGGATGCCTTGACACTCGGGATAGTACGAGGCGATTTTTCGCCCTGGTCATAGCAACGAACAATAAGCATTGCTCCTCAGCAAGGAGCTCCCGGTCAGTGTCGACATTTATCGGAAGACGAGGCACTATCGACCTGCCGGACGAAGGCGGAAACTGCCCCACCTGCAGGTACGGGACAATCACGGTCGAAAATTGCAGCCCCTTTGCAGCATGGATCGTCATTACTCTCACTGCATCGACGTCTGCCGCTATTTCCAACTCACCGATGCGCAACCCTCCGGAAGCCCGCTGTCGGTACAAAAACTCGATAAATGCCTCTGGAGAAGCGGCTGACATTAGGACCGGTCGTACTTTTTTATGATGAAAGTTTGCCGCAAGGGTTCTCAAACAGCTCACTGCCAGTCTATCTTCCGTACTTTTGATCCTGTCGGGTCCAGCATACGTCAAGAGTCTTGCATACTGTGGAGCCTGCCATAGGACAGCATCGAGCAATAGCGGCACATTATCGCTAAAGTCGGAGAGCAACGCCATATCGTCCACGTAAGAACGGGAATTGGACGAACGCGGCGCCAACGAATCGGAATAGACCCCAACCGATTTTGCTCGATTTGCATTGACCGAGTCAGGACGCGATGAAGCGCACATGACGGCCAAGATGTCTTTCACCACCGAGTATTCCAACAGGTCGTTGACCCTTAAAGTCGGGATTGACCGCTCCGCCAGCTGTTCGGCAATATACTGTGCCTTTTTATGGCTTCGGCAGAGAACGGCAAATTCTGAAAGCCTAGCTTCTGCATCGCAGACCATATTTGCTATGTACTTAGCCTGAGTTTCTTCGCTGTCCGCCGATGACCAAACAATCGCGTCCTCATCCTCCTCTAGCCTCTGCGCGATCCATCCTGTTGACGCGGAATCGGAACTGTTGAGTGAGAACGACTTAGCTGCCTCTTCGGCAAGCCCTATTATCGCCGGAACTGATCGATAGTTAAGGAGCAAATTAAACTGCAGGCATCCGGGAAACTCTGCCCTAAAACGATCCACATTCGCCGGCGATGCGCCGCGAAATCGGTAGATCGTCTGCTTCTCATCGCCCACTACCCACAAACCGGTCGCGCCGGGTCCCGAAAGACGATGCAAAAGATCAGCAGTTACACGGTTGACATCCTGGTACTCGTCAGCCAACACAAATGGGAAATCCGTTGTGATCTGTTTGAGTACGTCATCATTTTTAAGCACGACGAGCGCCTTCACGATCAGATCGTCAAAGTCAACCCCGTTTATCTCTTTGAGGAGACGTTCATACAGGTCGAAACAGCGTGCTGTTTCCAGTAGCTTTTCACGCTCGGCGCCCGAAAATGCGAGTGCAGCGGCGAGGTAGTCCGCAGCGCTCAAACCTTCGCCTTTAGCTCGCGAAATCTCACGACGGATCGCCGGAATATGCCTTTCGGGAACATCGGAGTCGTAATACTGTATGAGCTGAAGTTGAGAGATATGATTTTGCAGCAGCAACTCGCAATCGTCAGGAGACAACAACGTAAAGTCATTGCCTAAGCCGATGCTTTCGCCATAGCGGCGAAGAATCTCCAGTCCGAAACCATGAAAGGTCCCAATCCACGGCGATGCTTGACCTGCGGCGACGCCGGATGTCTCGAGGCGTTCACGCATTTCTTGTGCGGCCTTACGACTGAAAGTCAGCAGCAGTATATTCTGCGGCAGCGCGCCTTTATCTTTGATAAGAAACCGGCAGCGTTCGACAAGGCAGGCCGTTTTGCCTGTTCCCGGCCCGGCCGAGACCAGTACCGGACCGTCGTGAGCATGCGCCGCTGCAGCCTGATACTCGTCAAGGACCGGCGTCGAAAAGAAAAAACTATCAGGAAAAGTTTGATCGGATAAGGTGGTGGAAGGCAGCAGGACAGCATCGGACAACTGCGAGCAGACATGTGGAAAGGTCAGGTTTAGCAGTGAAGCGATCTCAGCGGCGTTCATCTCCTGATTTACGAACAGCTCGCTGGCCAAACTTAACGGAAAAAGAAACTCGGAAGCAAACATATTCGCCTCCATCTCCCGTCTTTGCCTGGGCGAATATCCCTCGACTAGAGCGGCGGCTTGGTTGTCTCCGCTGGACATATCCGAGAGGTCGACGCTATTGCACAATGGTCCGGCAGAATGGAGAAAGTAGTGGCCAAACTCATGGGCGCACGTCGCGTTCTCGACGGCCTTACTCAAATTATCTGCCAGCCAGATCACCCTTGACACGGTATCTAGGACTCCGATCGCGCCTCCTAGAAGCGGATCGCCGGATGGCATTTCGATCGCGACTATTCCGGTCGAGTCCTGAAGCAACCTGCACAACGCATCACTGGAAACCGGCTCAGCGGGTCCGATCCCCAGTTCCGCACGCTTGGCGTTAGCTACAGCTCTCACATGAGTGGTCCAACTCAAGTGCGTCCTTCAGCCTTTTCCATGAACATCGTCCAAATATTCGCGCCAGTAGTCACGATTTTCGGCCGAAATCATACGGCTTGACTCCAATGCATCGGCAAAACTCTGCTTATCGCTGACGCTCGGAGCTTTCTTGGACTTGTATGCAGCATTAGCAGCCAGACGCGGAGGTCCGGACAGATAGGAAAATACATCGCTGGAAGTGCTGCCGATAATTTTGGATAGACGGTCAATTAAAATCGACGGGATTGACGATACATCCAGCAGGCACTGCTCGAGCTTGGCAACGAGAGGAATGTCAATGCGAAGATCAGCCGCCAAATCGTGCGGTGTCAATCCTGCCTTGTTAGCGGCCGCCACAAGACTGGTAAGCGGCAGCGTATTGGTCTTGAATCGATCTAGCACGCGCTGCACAGAGCCCAGTATCTCCTGTTCATCCACGACGGAGGCGTGCTCCGATACGCTGTCAGGGTCAATGAGCCGAGCATAGGCAATCGCAGCGAGATCTGCGGCATGCTCAGGAAAAAGGTGTGCCCAGCGCTTCAAGAGCCGATGGGGTCGGTCCGATGTAGATGACTCTTCAGCGAACTTTGCCGCAAGATCATAAAAGTCGAGGCCTTTAGCTTGTTGTGTATCGGATTGATCCATTTCTGTCATTTGTTAACGCTCCGCATAGTATTGCTTTAATAATTCTTTTGACGATCCGATCCAATAACGCACTGACCGCCCGCTCACTTCCATCAGATCCGCAATCTCATTCTCAGACAGCTCTGCAAAAAACTTTAAGTAAAACGCCTTACCCATTCGCGGATCGATTCCGTTCAAATACGTCAACGCTTCTTTAACTTCCAGCTCCAAAAATTCCGCTTCGGCGACGGGGTCTCGTGCTTCGAATTGCACGCCGCTCTGTTCGTCATTGCTTAACTGTTCAATCGAAGTGACGTTCAAATCGCGTCGAGTCAGCTTGCCTAGCAAGGTGAGGAGTCGAGCATCGAAACAAGTTGTAAAGTTGCACTCCCACAGTTCTTCGCCTGATTCCAGAGAGGTTATAAAGTCGTACAGTCCCACAATAATGGTCTGTCGCGCATCTTCCACCATTGACGCTGGAATGCCATTCCATCGCCGCATTCTGTTGGCAATCGAGCCGGAGACACGGCGTATAATCTCGACAAAAACGATATTCGAAGTTTCTCGATCACCCGCCCGGACGTAAGCACGACAAACGGCGATTAGCGCTTCTCTTGTCAGCTGCCGCTCTGGAATGGTTTCAGTGACTCTGCGCAGAACGGAGCTGCTGCTAAGACCTTCGAGACTGCTCAATTCCGACGTAACTGCTGCCGGCCTGACCCGACGGATCAACGGATACGTGAATTGCACAACTCCGACTATGTCCCTATTAATAGTACTCATCGTAAAACGCCAAAAGCGGAAGCGATTTCAAACCAATTTCAAAAATATTTTAAGGGATACCGGCAAACTTGTGTGTTTGCAGACTTAGACGCCATTGCGGATGCTTCAGGCAATATTCAACAGCCGCGACGGTATTGGCTTCCCTGCGGCTTCCGTCCATCGGCTGAAGAAAAAAGTGTTGGAACTCGAAACCTTCATAGAGCTCGGGAGGCGCATCAAGCTGAGGGTAGACAAGCTTCAACTCCGATCCTTCCCGCAAAGCGAGTTCCACGCCCTGCTTCGGGCTGACACAGATCCAGTCGATTCCCGGCGGCGCCGACTTAGTCCCATTCGTCTCAATCGCAACGACAAATCCCCGATCGTGAAATGCGGAGACGAGGGCCTCATCGACCTGAAGCAACGGTTCGCCGCCTGTACAAACGACCAGAGGTCGGCTGCGCAACGATCCGTTCGGCCAGAGCGCTCCCACAGCCGCCGCCAGCTCCGCCGCAGATTCGAACTTTCCGCCATTCGGTCCATCTGTGCCCACAAAATCGGTATCGCAAAACGTACATTTAGCAGTCTTGCGATCTTCTTCACGACCGCTCCACAGGTTGCATCCGGTAAAGCGACAGAAAACCGCCGGAGAACCAGCGTGAAAGCCCTCACCTTGCAGTGTGTAATAGATCTCCTTTACAGAATAACTCATCAGTAGATTCTAGCATATCGGCATGCGCATGGGGCTTGACCGGCGCTCTTGACGGACCATTAAAATCCTCTAATATTGGTGATACTCAATGTAATGAGTGTGCGTAATGACCGTGACAGTTCGTACCACAGAGGATGACGGTTAAAAAGCAGGTATGAGCCGGATTGACAACGAATTCACTTCCTATGAAAGCGCTCATTCAACGGGTAACGTCGGCAGCGGTCACCGTCGAAAGATCTGAACGGAGAACTATCGAGAAAGGTTTGGTGGTGTTTGTCGGCATAACACACAAGGACGTAATAGCGGACGCAGAATATCTTGCCGATAAAACGGCCGGATTGCGTATTTTCCGTGACGAGTTTGGCAAAATGAATCTGAGTTTGCGTGACGTCGGCGGATCCTGCCTGGTTGTTTCGCAGTTTACGCTGTACGGGGATGCGAAGAAAGGCCGCAGGCCAAGCTTCATTTCGGCGGCGCCGCCGGAAATAGCAGTCCCGATTTATGAACACTTTATCGAAGTTCTACGGTCAAGGGAAAAGATTTTCGTCGAGACAGGTGAGTTCGGCGCCGACATGTTGGTGGATATCAGTAACGACGGGCCAGTCACTTTAATGCTGGAAAGTGAATGTATGAGTAAGAATGGCAATTGAATCGCGAGATCCAGGAAATCCTCAGGCAAATAGCAGCAGAAGACGCGTCCCTAGCGTTCAATCGGTTCAACGCCTTGGCGATGCGCATCTAGTTCAAGGTCGGATCGAGCAGGCGCTAGAACGGTATCGCAAGGCCGTGTTACTTACTCAGAACGGGCGAGATGCCGCCGATTCACGTGCCATTCTTGGTGATGCATACGTTTATGCCGACCAGACTATCAGCGCACTGCGACAGTACCGGCGCGCGATCAAACACAGTCCTCGGCGAGCTGCACCGCACTTCTCATTGGCAGAGCTCTACCGTCGCTACGGCAAACTACAGGCGGCGCTGCTCGAATATCGCGCAGCTGTCGAATGCGATCCGCAGAACGCCTGGTACCACTACAAATTGGGAGACGCTCTTGCCGACGGCGGTTACTTGCCAGAGGCAATAGGCGAACTAGAGACGGCATGTGAGCTCGCAGCTGCGGACGGATTTTATCATTTCTGGCTCAGCGACCTCTATCTCATGGTGGGGTTGCTGGATGACGCAATTAGGGAAATGCAGCAAGCCGCTATCTTCGCGCCGTCCGATGATTACTACAATATGCGCCTCGCGGTCCTCTATTTGCTCGGAGGACATCCCATGGACGCCGCAACATCGCTTCTTCAATCAATCAGACTGAGCCCGACCAATGCCATCTATCACTGCCTTCTTGCGGATATCTATTGTCATGCGATTGGTGACAATCGCATGGCGATGAAGCATTATCAACTTGCCGGCGATATGGACGCCTACGATCGCGAGCACGTACGCCGGCTCCGCGAGCTCACCACGATGGACAGCGCCGATCCTATCGAAAGCGGCACAGGAACTGTTTAATCAAGTTAAGCTGGTGCTGAAGGCAGATCGCCCGCTTACGAAAATACGGTACTGGCTACTGGTATGGAAAAGCGTTGCCCTAACAGGGGCCACATTATTATCTTCATCGATGGCGCACGCCGATTGGTCGTGGACCCAGGTTGACAATAAAATGTCCGATCAGCGCTGGGCGCCGTCTTATGCGTTGCTGGCAGATGGGAAATCGTGCGTGATTGCCGGCGGATACTCGTTCGACAGGCATCGATGTGTAGCTTCAGCCGACCTCTACGACGAATCAAGCAACCATTTCATCAAGCTGTCATCGCGACTCGCCACTCCTCGTGACTTTGCCGCCGCTATTTTGCTCAATAGCGGCGAGGTACTGATGACAGGCGGATTTAATGATGTGCTGGGGTCGTTGAACTCAGCCGAGTTATACAATCCAGTGACCCGTACCTTCACCCAAATAATTGAGCACATGGCAGCACCCCGCGAGCTACATACGGCGACGCTTTTGCCGGATGGTGATGTACTTGTAGCAGGCGGTTTAAATCTCTGGAATCGAAGAACTCAAAGCAGCGCCGAGCTTTACAATACGTTGTCACAAACCTTTACGCACACCCGAGGAGAGATGTCAGACGATCGATTCGGCCATGCCGCCTGCCTTATGGCTGACGGCCGAGTGCTGGTGGTCGGAGGGACGTCGGTGCTGTTCGGCCGCAACGGTTATGCGCACGTACTGGCGTCTGCCGACATCTACAATCCAGCGACCGAGACGTTTTCTCGGGTACGGTCGGAAATGGCAGTTGGCCGTGACAGACCGACAGCGACGCTGCTGCCGGACGGAAAGGTACTGGTTGCCGGCGGACAGGGTTCAGACGGAGCTTCGATTGGATTTTCTGAGATTTTCGACCCAGTCACCGAAACCTTCAGCAAAGTGATTTCTAATCAGCTCACGCCGCGAATGGCGCACTGTGCGAGCATCTTGCCCAATAATAAAGTGATATTGACCGGAGGCTGGTCGGCGCCGGCGCACGCCACCACCAGCTCAGTCGAAGAATTCGACCCGGCTACGCAGTCCTTCATTGATCAGCCGCCCATGCCCTTTAGCTGCCATGATGCAGCGCAGGTAGTCTTCTCAGACGGTAAGGTACTGGTAGCCGGAGGGAAGACTGTAAAAAGTAACGGTTACGCGTCAGCGTTGGATATCGGCGCGACCACACGGGCAACGGAGAAATAACGCGTCACTCGGGCACGGGCAGCCGCTATGTACGGGACGGCTGCAGCGGAACGGTGAAAACTTCCGGGGGGGCAACTTCTTTCATCTGCATCTGTGCGTACTCGTCCGGCGATACTTCCATAAAGTTATCCGGCTTGTCGAAGTTTGACGGGTCAATCGGCGAAACTGAATAGTTTATCATGTCCATCAGCGTATCTGGACGGCCGGGAGAGTGGATTATTATCCGCACCGGCATCTTTTGAGTCAGGCGATCTATGAGTTTATGGTCTCCGCTTATATCGTAGGTGACAGTCGAGCCGTCTGCCTCCTGTATCTGCCCGCTGACACTGATCGAGTAACCGGTATTGAGATCGGTCACCCAATAGTCCATTTTTACATCGCTGGCGGTTCCTGATCCCGTAGCATCGGCATTGTGCACGCCTAGCGAATAACGGGTTGTCGGCATACCATCTACTGTTTGGATCCCATGCTGCTGCTGCCCACTAATCCCAGTAATGTTCGACCAATGGTCGGCATCGCTCGAGCGAGAGAGAATAATGAAGTCAGGAAAGGCGAGCATCTGAAGAATGGTGTGGATTGGCTCGACTTTATAGATCTTTAGCTCCGAGTCGATCGTGATAACTTGGCCAAGATCTGGACATGTGATTGTCGCGATGGACTTACGAAAGCTGCCGCCAACCGCTGTAACTTCCACCCGCTTGCGCTGGCGGGTCAGGTAAACGGTCGTCTTAGTCAATACAGGCTGTGCGTCAGTCAGCGGCGCCGGCGTTGTTACCGACATTGTATAGGTTAAATCTGACCAAGCAGAGTTTTCTCGCAGTCCGCCATTCGCCGACCATCCGTTAAATGCGAGAAAGAGGCAGGTTATTAAAAAGCGTCTGTAATTCAATCAGTCCAACCAAGCAACGCCGTAATTTAGGTTAATCCAGCTTACTTTTACCCGGAAGTTTGACTTTTCGATATGCCTCACATAGTATATTTGCTTGGAGATTGTCCGTCACTCGCTCGAAAGTATCTTTTTCAACGTTCGCAACGCCTGATTTTGCAGTCGAGAAACATGCATTTGAGAGATGTTCAACCGATTCGCGACGTCCGCTTGCGACATATCACTGAAGAACCGGTAGACGATGATCATTCTCTCGCGCGGATCCAAATGCTCGATGGCACTATTTAAATCGCCGTATTCCTGCAGGTTTTTTAATGTTGGGTCTTCCGCCCCGATGAATTCACCAAGTGTAGTAGCCGACGGATCACTGTCGGAGCTCATCTGGCTGTCAAGGGATACCGTATCGTAAGCATTTCCAAGCTCTATCGCCTCAAGCGTCTCTTCCTCCGTTGCTCCGATCCGCTCTGCGACCTCACGAATTGTCGGTGGACGGCCAAATTTAACACTCAAAGCTTCCTGCGCCTTACTGGCAGCAAGGTTGAGTTCCTGTAGACGGCGCGGCACCTTGAGGCTCCAGGCCTTGTCTCGAAAATAACGGCGTATCTCACCGACGATCGTCGGAGTAGCGTATGTCGAGAATTTTATTCCTCGCTCTGTGTCGAACCGGTCTATCGCATTGATCAAGCCGATCGTTCCGACTTGAACAAGGTCTTCCAGCGGCTCTCCTCGGCTGACAAATTTACTAGCGAGGTACCTTACCAGATTGTGATGCATGTGAACGAGCTGACGTCGCAGGCGATCATCACGCGTCGCGGAAAAGCGACGAAATAATGTCTCTGCATCGCGCTCCGGCGTTTCCGGCAAACTGCCGAGATTTGCCTTTTCTTGCGGGGTGTCTGAAATCATACTTGACTTGCCATAAGTTAATCTAGCGCCGAATTACAACGGAGCATTCTCGTCGCATCGCCTGCAATCAACCGAGTTGACTGGCCGTTTTGACCAGCTTTACTGTGCTTC
>PLAD01000150.1 GCA_003134215.1 Armatimonadota bacterium | reverse complement strand
TGATGATTCCTATCGGCGGACCGGAGAGCACTGGCTTCGCCCCCTGGCGAATTACATAGAGTGCAAACGATCCTCCGGCTAGCAGCAGGCCTACCGCAATTCCCACGAACGCGAAGATCAGTGTGATCAACGGCAGGTGGGATTTAGACTGATCGACCTCTAGGACACCTTCCGGGAACGGAACGGACGAAAGCACCATGAGATCGCGAGAGTCGCGCTTTTCCGCTCCTAGCATCCGGTTAATTGCCGATGCGGCCGGATCTATCTCTTCAAACAAACCAAGAACGGTGATCTTCGAATCCATCAGCTTATCGCCTCCTCACGGACAACCACTTGCAGATGCGCCGACCCCGTCAGCTCCTCACCCTCCGTCATCAACCCTTCCTTATGCTCCCAGAGTGAAACGATGGGGACGAACTTAGTGAGCAGAGTATACAAAAAGCCAAAGAGTCCGACTGCGGCGGCGCTCACCGCGACATCTTCCCAGGTCGGAGTGTAATCGCCCCAGGTTAGCCAGTCTCTCGCTGCCGGCGGAATGACCACGGTTATTCGTTCGGTATACATGGCGATATTCACCGACAAACCGACGAAAAGCATCGGCCATGGAGACGTCCGAACCTTTTGAAATGACAATGCGACAAAGGGAACGACTATCCCGAAGAACATTATCGTCGCCAATATCCACCGGTAGCCGGTGAACATAAAGCGGAGCCAGGCGACATGGTTAGGATCATTGGTAAACCAATCGCTCCAGGCATCCCCGGCAAAGAAGTAGAACCAGAGAAGGGAGATCGAGAATAAAATCTTGCCAATGTTGTCAAAGTGCTTCGGCAGAATATATTTCTGCAGATGAAACGCTGCTCGAACCAAGCACATGATAATGAGTACTGCGCCGCATCCGGAGTAGAGCGCGCCGCAGACGAAATACGGCGCGAATATACTGGAGTGCCAACCCGGGACGATACTCATTCCGAAGTCCCAGCCGACGATCGTGTGCAGTGAGACAAAGACAGGGATAATCAGGACTGTCATAATTCCAGAAAGCGCTCTCAGCCTCTTCCATTCCTTATCGCTTCCGCGCCAGCCAAGGCAGAGATAGGAATAAAGCTGATGTCTCCAGCCCACGGTTCGATCCCGCAGGACGGCAAAATCGGGGAGCAGGCCGGCATACCAGAACATAAAGCTGGTTGCAAGGTAGACCGAAATAGCCGATGCATCCCACAGCAGCGGACTACGGTAGCTTGGCCAAAGCTGCCGTTCATTGGGGTAAGGCAGCAGCCAGAAGAAGACCCAGTTCCGGCCGAGGTGCTGAAGCGGAAACAGTCCGGCTACAGCAAGAGCGCACAGCGTAAGAGTTTCTGTCATTCGGGTGAGCTCCCGGCGCCAACCCGCGTGAACCAATCGCAAAATGGCCGAGATCATCGTTCCCGAAAGTGCAACGCCCGCCCAGAACACGAAGTTGATAATCGGCAGCGCCCAGTACTCCGGCCGCCGATTTCCGAAGATGCCGATCCCTTCATAAAATTGATCACAGACCACCAGCACACCAAGGCCCGCTACTGCGGCGAAAAAGAGAAGTACCGCCCACCATTTCCAGCCGGTCTCCACGACATTGCGTGTCAGATCGTCATTAATCTGCGCGGCGGCCGTATGTGCAGGATCGGGCGGCGAGGTCGAGGGCACTATCCGACTTCTCGTCTGCCAATTTTTCAACCAGTTAAATGGGTTCGACATAGTTTTCTAAGTCTCCCATACCGGAGGATCGGACATCATGACAGTCACCTTGCCGTTCCCGAATGGTCTCTCGGCGCTGCGCGTCCCCTCTTTTCCTATGCCCCACCAGGAGATAATTGGAATGTAGCGCGCAGCGATGAGGTAGGTGAGAATGAACATTGCCGCAAGCCCGGCGAAGATAATCAGTGTCGGCAGCGTCGGCTTCAGGGCCGACAATGGATAGTTCGGAGCAAAGGTCGGCACTGTATCAAGATATCGCTGCACCGCGAGGCCTATGAGAACAAAGATGCTAATGGCGCACGAGCCGATGCGGGTGGTTCTGAACTTCCGGATCATATTGCCGAAGACAGGGACAGCAAAGCAGCCGACAACCATGATAACTGCGAGAACGGGAAACGCGGTGACACGGTTATTCTGGACTGCCCATTCCGAAGGCAAACGTCCGTACCAGGCGGTGAGATAGTCGCACCACCTGAAGTAAAACCAGACAAGTCCGAGCGCAATCATTACACGTCCAAGGTTGTCGTACTGCCGAAGGGTCATAAAGTCGGCGGCCTGTATAAACCGATTGACCGCAGTCATGACCAGGACAGACAGAGCGGCGCCTCCAAGAAGCGATCCAACCGTGTAGAGGGGCGCGAAGATGCTGGAGTCCCAGTCTCGTGCGGCTGCGAGCTGAAAATCCCATCCGAGCACGGTCTGGGAGGCTACGAAGGAGACGATGATACTAACCACCAGCACGCCCTCTGCGCGGCGTAAGGCGCGCCACTGCACTTCTGCACCGTGCCACCCCATCGACAGACGAAGGTATAGCCTGTGCGCCTTTGATCCGGGATCAGCGCGATCACGTAGGATCGCAAAGTCCGGAAGGGAAGTGAGAAAGAGAAGCGCCCATCCTGCGATGTATGCAGTTCCGATTGCGACGCAGTCCCAGGCGAGCGGGCCGGCTATCCTCCAAATCGTGTCGGATGTTTCCGATGAGCCGAGAGCGTAGATGCGATGGCGACATTCGACGAGAAGCGGCAAAAGCAGCAGCACCCACACTCCGTAGAGCGACGAAATGTCCAAAAGGCGGTTCATTGGGTATCGCCAGGATCCATGCCCAATCCTGGTCAAACAAGAGAGCGCAAACATGCCCTGGGTTACTGAAAGCCAGAACAGGAGTGAAACAAGGGTCACATGCCAGAAGCCTGGATTGTTCTTCTGACTTGGATAACCCCACAGCCAGATCACGGCCCCCGCGACCAAAATGAAGATTGCACAGACGAAACTTGCGATTCTCAGCTTGACCAGTCTCGCGGCCGAAGGCGGCTCCAAAACCATGCGAATCGGCTGATTGGCCGCATAGTCCAACGCCATATCACGGGGCGATTTGATAATGTTGCGATGCTGAAACATATCAGCCGTCCTGTTCCACTTCTTTGAGGTAGACGACGGCCGGTTCGGTCCCGGCCTCTTCCAGAAGGCGAAACCGACGCGGATCGTTATAGATCTGATTGATCGACCAGCGGCTGTCCTTAACGTTGCCAAAAGTAATCGCTTTGGGCGGACAGGCAGCAGCGCAAGCTGTCGTAAACTCGTCGGGAGCCAGATCCCTACCCTCGGCATCGGCTTTTTCCTCTGCGCGGCGAATACGCTGTATGCAGAAGGAGCACTTTTCCATAACGCCTTTTTCGCGGACAGTCACATCGGGGTTGAGCTGCTGGTCAAGCGGCTCATCCCAGATCGGCTCGTACCAGTTGAACATCCGGACACTGTACGGGCAGTTGTTGCCGCAGTATCGTGTGCCGACACACCGATTGTAAGCCATTGCATTCAGCCCTTCCGGATTGTGATATGTGGCATAAACAGGGCAAACCGGCTCGCAGGGCGCGTTATCGCATTGCTGGCAGAGCACTGGCATAAACCTTGCTTTGACATTGGGATAGCTGCCCTCCCAGTAACGTTCAACACGAATCCATTGATGCATCCGTCCAAGGTAGGCCTGTTCGGGACCGACAGTCGGGACATTATTTTCCATCGAGCAGGCGGCCTCGCAAGCGTGGCACCCGGTACAGCGATCGAGATCGATAACGATTGCCCACTTACGCTCGTAGGGAGTCGACTCTTCCTCGAGAGTCGGCATTCTGTTTGCTTTCTTCATTTCCTGGAGCCGTTTTTCAGTCAAGGGCATCTTTTTTTCCTAAAGCACCGGCCGCGAGCGTTGGGATTCGGCCGCCGCCTTTGCCGGACCTGACTTCCATTCTTTCGCGGTTTCATGAATCAAGTCTTTTACGGCGGCAGGTTCTTCGCCATGCGGACGATCCTGTACCAGCACCAGCGTATTCATCTCGCTATGAAAGCCCGACTGAGCTGACCTAACCTTCGAGAGAGTGACAGTGGTGGCGGAAAAAGCAAGAGCGCCGGTGTCCGGATCGGTGACCGGATCGAGTATGGACAGCGGGTTTGATCCGACCCCGCTGGCATTTCGACCGTACATCGTGTGACCTTGCCCAATCGGCATCGCTATCGTTCTCGGGTGAATTCCTGGAAAGGGAACTGCCGGAACTTCGATAGAGCCACCTGCTGTTTGTAATCGGACAATATCTCCGGTACGAATGTTAAGCGAGTGCGCGACATCCATATTGATTTCGACCCAGCTGTTCCAGACGGATGAACTGAGCGGATCGGGCATTTCTTGCGCCCAGTTCAAATTTGCGTGCCGACCATCGTCGTAGTAGATGTGCGGGAAAAGCATTAGTTGGAACCGGGATTCGTCAGTCGACGCCGCTCCCAAACCTGGCGCTCTTACAAAACCGGCCGCAGGCTTCGACTGCTCTGGAATCCACATTCCACCACTGGATACTGTTTCAGTCCAGATCGTATCGTTATTAGGGTCCTGTTCCCTCGGAGTCGATCCTCCGATCGCCGCCCACTCAGAACGCAACCGGTCCCGTGGAGCCTGCGTGTTAGGCGTGCCGCCGACTCGGTTAGTGAGATCGGATAGAATGTCCGACAATTCCCGAGTGTCCATTAGCGGCACCGGACGGCCGTGGCTGTCGACATCGTGCCGTCTTGTGATGAACGCAGGATCGATCACCGGCTGGGTCATCGACGCTCCTTTATAGCCGGACGGTAGGACCGAAGGGACGAATTCGCCCCACTCTTCTAGAAAAGTTCGCGCGGAAAGTGCAATATCCGCTTCTGAACTGCTTTCGTTGAGAAACGAACCGATGCTCATAATGAACGGAACTCTTGCCGCAGCCGAGTTCCAGCCCATCGATTGCGGCAGAATAAACGACGGATTGATTTCGCCGATAAACACGAGTGCATCGATATCGCCCCGCTCCATCGCGCCGATCAACCTGCTTACCTGACGTAGTCCAGAGGCTATTGTCGGCGCAGCGCGAAGGGCCGATCCAAATCGAACGCATGTTGAATTTGCAGCCACGTTGATTCGTTCGACATCGACAAACGCTTGGGTGATGTTCGCTGCCGAATAGAGGCCGTCGCCGCCTATCGCAACAGTCCGCTGTCCGGACGCACGTACTTTCGCTGCGATTTCAAAGATTTGGCTGATGGTCACCCCGGCGAGTTCGGCAGCGGTATTCGGATCGATGCCTGCACCTCCAAGAGCAGAGACTACAGCCGATGCAACTATCGACTCTGTCCCGGCTTTACAAGGCACCCACTGATCGGCCTTTGCTGCGGTCATGCTGAGACGCGGGCCAACATAGATAAATTCGCCGTGGCTGCCGGGGGTTCGGCGCGCTCCCTGACGGAACTCCCCGAAGTGGCGGCCATAGTAAACCGGCGAAGGCCACGCCTCAAGAAAATTTCCGCCGAAGGATAGAATGAGATCGGCCTGGTCTAGCCGATAATCCGGAAGCTGCGCCTTACCGTATACTGCCTGCGATGCCGCAACCCATGGAGAGTCGTCGATCAAGCTAAAGCCGGTCAAAGAACCGTTCAATGACGCGCAGAAACTTTCTATGCTCGCCATTTTCGATGGCGACCGCGCAACAGTGACACCGTCTACCAAGACAGCAACTTTGTTGCGAGCGGCTCGAAGCTTTGTATAAGCAAGGAGAAGGGCATCGTCCCAGTTCGACTCCTTCAGCGATTC
>PLAD01000058.1 GCA_003134215.1 Armatimonadota bacterium | reverse complement strand
AAAGTTCCAAAAACTGAGCCTTGCCCACCGGAAAGGCTCGCTCCGCCGATCACCACCGATGCGATAGCGCTTAGTTCCAACCCCATCGCGGTCGTCGAGTCTCCGCAATGGATATATGAGAATTGAAGGAGTCCAGCAAGACCTGTGAGCAAACCCGCGACAGTGTAAATGAACAGCTTGGTGCCGTCGACACTGACCCCGCAAAGGCGCGCAGTCTGTTCGTTCGATCCAACCGCGAAGATGTGACGACCTACTCTGGTGTACTTAAGTAGCAGGGCAACGAGGACCGCCATGATTAATGTCAGCCAGACACCAGCGGGTGCGAGCATCCAAGCCTGGGTCGGCTGCGACATGATATCGTCGACCCATGAGTGAGGACAGTAGACAGTTGTGTCGTTGGCAAGACCCTGGGCGACTCCGCGCACAGCCCCCATCAGGCCGAGTGTCACGATGAATGGACTAAGACGGAGCTTCGTTATCAGGAGGCTGATCAGCAGGCCGACCAAACCGCTCGCGCCGACTCCCAGGACAACCGCCTCAATCGGCGATACAGTCTGAAAGTGATAGACGTGGTGAAAGAGGTATGCCGAGTTGCGATCTACCATTAACGCAATTACTACTGCGCAGAGAGCAATGTTCGATCCGACGGTCAAGTCGATTCCTGCCGAAACGATAATCATCGTCATCCCGAGAGACGACATTGCAACGACTGCAGTCTGCAACAGTATTAAGACGAATGTCGGATAGTTCGCGAACTGAAAGCTTGTCAGCATCGGGGTGATGATCGAAAAAAGGCCGTAGACAGCCACAAGTCCGATCAGTGGTCCAATCGCGGACAAAATACGCCCTAAAGAGCCGCCGGAGCTATCGCTCCCTTTACCCGTCGGCTTGCCGAGCGGATTGTTTGAGTCGGGATCAATTACAACGCCAGAATTGGGCGGAGTAGAAGGTGTCGTCATTTACTGTCTCCAGGGGCTGCCGCCGGGCTTTCGATGTCGGCTCCAATTGCCTCTTGCATAATTTTGTGTTCGTTTGTTTCGGATACCGGTCGCGCAGGACCGAGGACTCCACGGCTCATGACCGCGATACGGTCGCAGATACCGAGGAGTTCGGGAAGATAGCTGCTGACTACAAGAACTGCCTTCTTCTGTGCGGCAAGCTCGTCAATGACGTTATATATTTGCGCCTTCGACCCGACATCAATTCCTCGTGTGGGCTCATCGAGCAAAAAAACATCGGCATCATGGTAGAGCAACCGCGCGATCGCGACTTTCTGCTGGTTTCCGCCAGAAAGGTCGCCGATTGGCTGTCGTACGGTACGGCATTTGACGAAAAGCTTTTTTGACCAGGACGTCGCTTCCTGATCCAGCGCTTTTGGACTTAGAAACGCCGGCAGTTTGGAGAGAGTCAGGTTGTCGGTAATGCTCAAATTAAGGGCGAGTCCCTCGGTTTTCCTGTCCTCACTGACCATACCGATTTTTTTATTCCAACTATCTGACGGCGAATGATTTGTCGAACGGGAAACTTCTTGAAACGACTGCGCTCCGGTTGATGCATCGAGTATCTTAATTTGACCACGACGCACCTTGTCCAAACCAAAGATTGCCCGCAGCAATTCGGTTCGCCCAGCGCCGATCAGTCCGGCAATCCCGACGACCTCGCCCTTATGAAGGGTCAACGAAGCGAATTCCGGCTTCGACGGTCCGCCGAGTTCCTTCATTTCAAGAACGACATCTCCGGGAGTATGTTCAGATCGTGGATAGAGGTTTTCGACAGATCGGCCGACCATCATTGATATGATTTTGCTCGGACTTGCATCGGCGGTGTTACCGCTGCCGACACTGCTTCCGTCCCTGAGCACGGTGAAACGATCTGAAATCTCTTTCACTTCTTCGAGGAAGTGCGAAATATAGATAATGGCATGCCCTTGATCACGGAGGCGATTAATGAGGGCGAAAAGCCGTCGGATATCTTTTGCTGTCAGGCTGCTGGTCGGTTCATCGAGAACCAGAACACGGCAGCCGACTGCAACAGCGCGCCCGATCTCAACAAGCTGCTGCTGTGCTACGGAAAGTGAGCCTGCGGGGGCATTTAAGTTTATGTCGCCATGGCCGAGCTGCGTCAGCGCTTCAGATGCTTTGCTGCGCATCGTTTTATAGTCGATCACGCCTGCGCGGTTCGCCGGCTCCATACCGAGGAGGATATTTTCCATGACGCTCATATGCGGTGTCAAGGACAGCTCCTGGTAGATCATGGCGACGCCGGTTTGACGGCCTTNNTGCCCGCGCCGTTTTCACCGACAAGCGCGAGTACTTCGTGACGGTCGACAAATAGGTCGACGCCGTTCAGAGCGATTGTTGCTCCGAACCTTTTATGAACCCCCTGCATTTTAAGCAGGGGTTCGTGTCCAAGGAGCGCTGTACCGTTGAGATGTTCCGTCGGCGACGGTAGTTCCGCATCTAATGACATAAGATCAGTTGCCGCTCAGTAATTTAACTACGGCCGGGTCGGTCAGATTCGACTTGTCTATTTCCTGTGCTCCGGTATCGATGGTTGTCGGCACAGTTTTTCCCTGGATCTTTGCGACGACAGTCTCAACGCCTTCATATCCCATATGAACCGGGTTTTGCGCAACAACGGCATCGATGTCGCCAGCCTTGATCGCATCAATAATCGGCGGTGTCGCATCGAAACCGACGAACTTGATTTTTCCGGCGAGCGAGCTGGACTTTAATGCGTTGAGCATTCCGAGCGTCGAAGACTCATTAGGAGTAAAGACTCCGTCTGCTGTCTTGAGCTCGTCAGCAAGCTGCATCGATTCAGTTTGCGCCGTATCCTGTGTCGCGCCGGCGTAGTGGCTTTTATCGATAACCGTTATTCCCGGGCTCTTCGCCATGGTGTCAAGGAAGCCCTGTTCTCGGTCGTCTGTGCTCGCCGACCCGACGGCATAACGCAGTACGACAACTTTGCCCTTGCCATTCAAC
>PLAD01000100.1 GCA_003134215.1 Armatimonadota bacterium | reverse complement strand
GTAAGGGAACCGCGACGAGAGACAAGCAAGCGCCGGCTTTTCCCACGTTTTTAGGCCAAGGTGCCGCGAGAGGTGTCGGATTTCCGGTTTGGTAAGTCCTGCTTCGATGAGGGGCGCACGGACTCCGAATTCGTCGGCAGCCTTCATTCCCGGCCGATGATCGCCGAGGTCGTCATGGTTGGCGCCGTAGGCGATCCAGCGGAAACCCTTCTCCTGTGCCACGTTTGCCAAACGGGTGAACAACTCCTGTTTGCAAAAATAACAGCGATTGACCGGGTGNNTCGTTAGACAGTTCGCTTGTGTCGACCGTCAACACAGGAATTTGCATTTCGACGGCCAAAGAGATGGCATCGTCTCGCTCGCGTTTTGGATACGATTCCGAAACCGCGATTACTGCGAGGGACTGCTCGCCCAGGACATCATGGGCGACTTTTGAAAGAAGGGCCGAATCCGCGCCTCCTGAAAAGCCGATCACAACCGATCCCATCTCAGCTAAAATGCGTTGCAGTTCCTCCAGTTTTTTTTCGATTGGAGGCTGGACGACAGAGTCGGTCAGCAGATTAACGGACAAGAATAGAGGCATTTGTGATGATTTCATTAGGAGTAATCTTTCGGACGACATAAGCCGCTCATACTGTAAGCAAGCTAATCTGGTTTAGCCGCCTTGAACTGATCGTTGATAATTGCAATTTTCCCCCGATCGAAGGCTACTTTGACTCTTCGTCGCAGTTCGTGTGCAACAACAGATTGGTCGCCAGGCGGGGTCTTCGCTGTGAGACGAAGCGTAATATTAAGGTCGTTGAACGATTCAATTCCAAGAATGTCCGGCTCTTCCAAAAACCTTTCCGGCCATTCGGCCGCCAGAGCGGTCACCGTAGACTTAAGCACCTCCAGTGCATGATCCACATCGTCGAAATAGGAAACCCCGATTCGGAAGTCGACTTGAGCCCAGCGTGCAGTAAGGTTAGCAACTTCGGTCGTACTCCTGTTCGAGAGAGTGATGAGCCTACCTGACGAGTCGCGAATCTGTGTCATTCGCAAATTAAAACGTTCAACCCGGCCTTCGTACTCGCCGACGTGAATGATGTCGCCCATACCATAACGGTCGTCGGCCAGGATGTAGATCCCCGACAGAGTGTCTTTGATCGAGTCCTGTGCAACTAACCCGAGCGCCACTCCAAGGAGCCCGGCGGACGTAAGCAGTGAAGTGAGGTTAACACCATACCAGCTCATGCCTGAAACAAGCGCTAGAAACCAGATAAAGCTTGCTCCAGTCACTTCCGCCACTCCGGCAAGTGTCCGGCGGCGCAGATTGGTACGTCTGATCAGGTCTTGTGACGAAATATGTTCCGGAAGTGGAGGGAAAAACGCGTGCAAGCTGAGCGCCCACAGGCGCGCGAGGGCCGCCGCAGGGACTGCGACGACGACGGCAATGAACAAGGGGCGCAGCGGTCCGGTCGAGAAATCGAGCAGCACTGAGCGTGCTGCAGGAAATAGACTGACAACACGGAGAGCGACAAACAGTACGATCGCAGTATAAAGCGGGTAGAGTCGTTTTGCCTTGAGTCGAAAGCCTGCGTAAAAAATGATGATAAAGACGCTGGCGCCAAGGCCGACGATGATCACGGCTTGCTTAATTGCCCAACGAAGGTATTCGGGCTGGCATTCTTTGATCTTTTGTGCGAAGCCGGCATTAATTTTATCGGCCCAAGTCTGTGCAAGCTGCGAATTATCGACTCCGGCGCCATTAGCATCCGCTGCCGTTACATAGATGACCGGGTTGCCATCCATCATGATCAAAGGCGTGTTATAGCGTTCACTGACCGATGCGGTATCGTCGACATCGCCGCCGCGGTTTCTGATATTCTTGCTCCAGGCCTGATCCAATCGTAAATCGGCTAAATCGGCTCGATCTTGTGCATCTTCCGTACCGTTCGTGTAAACCGTGAAGAGAATTCTGTTGTTAAACTCTACGAACGCGGACTGATTGAGTGAAACCGGGAGCGGCGAAGACGGCGACGTTGATGTCTGTGCCGAAACAACGCTGCCTTTTTGGAAGAGGATGCAAAAAATTAAAGGAGCTAATAAACGTACGGTAAAGACAATTACGTTGCGGGGTATTTGCGGCCAGGTGGTAATCGAAAAATTCAAAAAAGAGAAACCTCACCGCTATTATGGCCGCGCCTCCATTCATTTGCCTTCAACTTCAAGTACATAGGTTTTCGCAGGTGATGGTATGGATAATAACTTGACCAGGCAGGAAAGTTACCCAATTTGATCAATAATCCCAATCCACCATCGTCAAACAAGAGCCCGATTCAGGCCGCGTCCTCATTGGCGGTCCGCTTCCCCGCGCTTAATTCACGCAACTTTCGGCTCCTATGGTTCGGGCAAGGAGTATCGGGTATCGGGTCGTTCATGCAGATCTGGGCAATCAATTGGCAGCTGTACTCCATCACCCATAAGGCGATCGCATTGGGTCTGATCGGCCTTTTCAGAGTTATCCCGATTGTGCTGTTTTCGCTGGTCGGAGGGACGGTGGCGGATGCCTGGGATCGCCGCAAAGTGATGTTTTGTACACAGACAACGCTGGCGGCAGTGGCGTTAACCTTAGGCGTCCTTACGGTAACTCATCGTTTGAACGCAATCGATATCTACCTGCTGACGATGGCCGGAGCCGCTGCTATGGCATTCGACAATCCCGCGAGACAGTCACTCATACCCAGCCTCGTTCGGAAGAATGAGCTGACTAATGCGCTGTCGCTGATGTCGGTTTCGTTCAGGACATCGACTATTCTCGGTCCCGTATTCGCAGGTTACTTTATTGCAAAAGGCGGCCTAAGCGACACTTATTTCCTCAACGCGATTTCCTTCATTGCGGTGATTTGGGCGCTATTTGCGATGCGCGGAGTATCGCAAAGCGAAGGCATTAAGACCACATCTGCTTATTCGGTGACAACCGACGTCGAACCGGCGCCTCAGGCCGATGTCAGCGTGAGAGCTTTGAAGGAAGGCCTGTCCTTCGTATGGCATTCACCTATTCTGGTTTCGACTCTGCTACTGGACGCTGTGGCGACATTCTTCTCTTCCGCCAATTCCCTGCTGCCTATATTTGCCAGGGATATACTCCATGCCGGCGCTCGCGGCTATGGTTTTCTGGCGGCCGCAGAGGCGGTCGGGGCCCTGGCAGCAGGTCTTGTCCTTTCGTTTATTCCGTCAGTTAAGCGACAAGGAATAGTCATCGTCTGGTCAGTGGTTATTTATGGATGTGCGACGATCGTCTTCGGTGCATCGCGTTACTTCATTTTGTCGTGGCTCGCCCTTGCGGCATTTGGCGCATCCGACGCCATCAGTACCGTGCTGCGCCAAACGATCCGTCAGCTTGCGACGCCAAATCGGCTGCGTGGGCGCATGACTTCGGTAAATATGATCTTCTTCATGGGAGGTCCTCAGCTCGGAGAGTTCGAGTCCGGCGTCGCGGCGCAGTTGCTTGGTGCGCCGCTCGCTGTGATTGTTGGCGGTATCGGATGCCTCCTCACTGTCGCTGTCGTCGCGCTCAAGGCGCCTATTCTCACGAACTATGTACTAAGCGAAGAACCGCCAGTTGTCGAACCACGTCCGGAACACGATTCAACGCCTGCGGCGAGTTAAATGGAGCTTGACATTCTCTATCCTGCATTCACGAAACAGAGCCGTGAAACAAACGTAGATTGTTATTCGCGCAATGATCTCGCGGACGCCATTGTAGTTTTGACTACAAAATGAAAGATAAGCTTAAGCAACGTTTAATAGTAAACCCGGCGGGGTATGAGGTTGCTGATGCACTGTAGGATCGTCATAATTCCCGCCTGATTAATGCATTCAAAGAAAGTGTGAAATTTGATACCGTTAGAGACGATACTTCAACTCGATCCTGACGCGTGTACGATCATTCTTGGTGCTATTTTCTCGAACTGCTCGACAGGTTTTGCCATTCTTGATCCAACGTTACGGTATGTTTGGGTGAGCCGCGCATTTGCTGAATATACAGGAGTTCCTGCTGAGGCGCACAATGGTCGCACCGTAGGAGATATTTTGGGCGACAGCGGATGGGCTGAGCGTCAGGAAGTAATGCAGATGGCGGTCATGGGACACGCCGCCCTAGACGAATCCTTCGAAAGGCCCGCGAGATCAGACGATCGGTCCCCGTACAATATCAGGACTTCGTATTATCCACTTAGGTCTGGCCCTCGCGTTGTAGGCATTTTAGCGATCGTAGTCGATCACACGTCCTTTATCGAATCCGAAACGAAGATTCTTCAACAGTCTATTCTCGAACGCAGGCAGCATGAGCAGACGATGCTGGAGCAGGAGGAGCGACTGCAACTCGCGTTACGCAGCGGTAAGCTCGGAACTTGGCAGCTGAGTCTTGTTGAGAATAAGCTGATTGATGCGTCCGCGATCTGTAAGGAGAGCTTCGGCTTCAGCGCGGATGAACAATTCACCTACGAGGACATTGTAAAGACGATCCATCCAGACGATCTCGACAGCGTAATAAGGTCGGTGAACAACTCGCGAAAGACTGGCGAGGAGTATCACGTCGAGTACAGGTGTATATGGCGGGATGGGTCAGAGCATTGGATCAGTGCGACAGCACAACCCACATTCGATGATGTCGGGAGGCCCGTAACACTCATTGGGATCTCTCAGGATATATCTCAGCGTAAAATCGCGGAACGCGAGAAGAGTGAGTTGCTGGGCAAGATACGCGATTTTTCTTTGATTCAGGCGTCGTTTCTGAGGGACGTTCTTGCGAGCGTCACCGATGGGAAACTTCGCCTGTGTCAAAGCGCGACGAATTTGCCGGCGCGGGGCGCACCGATCAGCGGGAGGATAGCCCTTACTGCACGTCAAGGTTTAAAGGAACTGCGACAGGCGGCAAAGTCGGCCGCGCTCGAACAGAAGTTTAAGGACGAGCGATGGCAAGATCTCGTCACCGCAGTTAGTGAGGCCGGGATGAACGCAGTGGTTCATGCCGGAGGCGGAGAAGCACAGGTCTTTACCGCCGGAAAAGGCTGCGTCCAGGTTTGGGTGAGCGATAAGGGGAAGGGAATCGACCTCGAAAACCTTCCGCGTGCTACATTGGAAAAGGGCTATACGACCACTGGAACGATGGGGCATGGAATGAAGATGATGCTGCAGACGGCAGACCGAGTCTGGCTCCTGACTGGGCCTGGCGGCACTACTCTTGTGATTGAGCAGGATCAGGAAGCGTTGAAGAAGGAGTGGAGCTAGCTTGTTCTGCACAAGTGTCGCGAAGCGACTTCTTCAATATGAGATAGGCTTCGACAGTCCTCCTTACATCCTCAGGCCGGCAGTCGATGAACTGCGATGTTGCGAGGTATCTCAAGCGCTCTAGACTATCGACTGTTCCGTGCAGTGCATCAAGATCATCCGGCGTACAGCCGGTCACTAGCTTAAGGTCTTCGGCTTCGGTTATGTCAAGCGAACTGATAATTAACAGTTTGCAGATGTTGCTGCAGTTCCAGTGACGTAAATCGTAGCTAGTGTCTTGGACGGTGTTCCACAATTCGACAATCGTTTCTTCATCAAGCCCGTCAACTTCGTCAGTGAAGTCGGAAGGCCGCTGCATGTAGCCTACCTCTGTGTCTATTTCTTGCTCGTACGTCGCCGGACGGCGCTGTGGTCTTGCTTTGAGGATCTGCGTTACCTGCCCAATTAAAGATTCCGGCTCAGGCCAAAAGCTGACATAGGCGATAAGTTCGTTTTGCGATCCCAATACCTCCATGGAAGAATGTCCTGCATCGGGACGGAAACCTTCAAAAATAAGCTGCGGGGTCAACGGGAGCCATGTGTGTAATTTAACCATTATTGGCTGCCGAAATCCATCGTCGAATCGATGATGCTGCCTTCGTTAATCGAAGGAAATCCTTCGGTGATCCCCTGCGCATTTGGCGTAATTTGTATCAATGTCGGAACTGATATAGACGAAAGCTTTTCCAAGTAGTGTCCGTTATATCCGCGCCACGGTTTTGTTCCCATATCCAAAACTGCATCCTGGGACGGATTATTCAGCAGAAAGAACGAGTGACCCGGAACGACAAGCAGCCGTCCGCCCTCACGCACAAACACCTCGCGGTCGACAGCCGAAACGATTATAAGTGTCCTGAGCATGTCATTTTCTATACCGACGCCTTCGCCGGTAGAATCAACGATCTTCCATGTCTGCTTCGCAGAGATATATCGCCGAACATGGCCGTCAATCTGATAGTTGTCGGAAACGTCCGGACGAATAGTTACAGAATCTGAACGTACAGGAAAGGCGGCGGCGAAATCGCCGGCTACAGTACGCAATTGCAGTGTATTTTGCTTGAGGACGATCGTTAGGCCTGTCGAACGTGTTGCATCGATCTTCGTAAAGAGAACTTTCAGCGGCGCAGGTTTTACGGGACTATAGCCGAAGCATGATTGATCGGCAATAAGCAGAGCAATTACGACAAAAATGCAGTTGGTTCTTACGCGCATCGGTAAATTCTACCCATCGCCCATGCAGGTTGATCCAGAATGGACGCGACGTCGACGAGGACTACTACGAACTGAGGAAGTCAAAACTAGACTTTAGACAGTCGAACGGGTCCCGATAGCATTCGTCCTGTTCCACGCAAATCCACTTCGTTCCGGCGATTTTCAGCGCCGGGATAATTTTCAACCAATCGAGATTGCCCTCGCCGACTGGCGCCATGACAATCTGGCCGTTCGTTACTTCCTTATCCTTTAGGTGGACTACTGGCAGACGACCGGGCAATTTTTCAATGAGTACGACTGGGTCCAATCCGGCGTGCTGGGCCCAGTAGATATCGAGTTCCAAAAAGATATCCGGAGCGCCTTCCACTATAATTACATCGTACGGAGTTGTTCGATTTAACCCGATTTTTTCGAATTCGTGATGATGATTGTGGTATCCGAACGCAATTCCCGCAGTCTTAAGTTTTTGAACAACAGGCAGCGCATCGACGACCCATTTGCTGTATCCGGCAAGTCCATTCGCTCCGTACTCCCCGGGTAAACCGCCAATTGCAGCGTAAGGGCAGTCCAAAATATGATGGAATTCTATCTCGGAATCCGTTTTGTTCGCCAGACCGTTCCAGTCTCTATGCGTTACGACAGCCTTCAGCCCATTATCGTCGAGGATCTTTTTCGCCTCTGTCGCTGTAACTTCCGGCGACGGCTCGTTCATTGCTCCTACTGCCGAAAGCTGGACAGCGGTATATCCGATCTCGCTGATTTTTTTCATTGAAGCTACAAAATCTTTCGCTGTTTTCGTATGATCCCGCACCGTGTACAGCTGGGCCGCGATCATTGCTCGGATATCCCATCCATTTGATATAGCTGACATAATCTGGTAAATTCTCCTTATGGTCGGATGGGGAAAATGCCAGCGCGCGTCCTTTTTGGAGATGTTTCCAGGGAGTCGTCGCTGGTCTAACAGCAAGACGTATATTTTACACGCAGACAGCTAAAACTTACTGATGAGGCTAATTTTTCTCGGAACCAGCGCAGGTGCGCCGACAAAGTCCCGCAATGTGACCGCCATTGCCTTACAATGGATTCAGCTCGGAAAAATCTGGCTGTTCGACTGCGGGGAGGGCACACAGCATCAATTTCACCGCGCTCCGATTAACATCAGCAAGGTGGACAGTATATTTATCACGCATATGCATGGAGACCATGTCTTCGGCCTTCCAGGGCTAATGGCAAGCCGTTCGGCAGCCCAGGGTTCCCTTGAGCCGCTGGCTCTGTACGGGCCGGAACCACTCAACGAACTGTTGCAGCAAACGTTAGATCTGACTCATACGCGGATCAAATATCCATGGACGTTGCAATCGATCAAGCAGGGAATAGTTTTAGAAGATGACCAATGCACGGTCGAATGCAGACTGTTGAACCACGGGATACCGTCGTACGGATACTCAATAGTCGAAAAGGCACAACCCGGCGAATTTCTCCCAGAGGCAGCAATGGGACGTGGGGTGCGGCCGGGGCCTGATTTTGCGATACTGAAGTCGGGAGAAGACATCCTATTGGACGATGGCAGCGTCGTCTACAGCTCGGACGTCGTCGGGCCGCCTCGCAGGTCAAGAAAAATCGTTATTTGCGGAGATACGGGGGTTACCGACGCGACAGTGGAACTGGCGCGCGACGCCGATGTTCTGGTTCATGAAGCGACGTTCATGGCTGAGCAGACGGAGCGCGCAGTCAGTGTCGGCCATTCCACGACGGTCCAAGCGGCAGAGGCCGCCCGCAATGCTGGAGTAAAACAGTTGATATTGACACACTTCAGTCCGCGTTACGAGCAGCAAAATTCGGAGATGATGTCGGCCCTTCTCGCTGAGGCACAAAGTGTCTTTCCAAATACAGTTCTGGCCGAAGACTTTTTGGTACAGACGATAATGCCGCAGTCGGATTGACCTGGATTATTTCCAGGGGTTGGCGAACTTTCGCTCATGGCGATTGGTATAGATAAGATGACATATGCGAAATAGAAAGCCGACGGAGCATTTTTATGAAGAACACACGAAATTGGAACTGGCTGATAGGCGGAATTCTGGGCGGACTCGCGGCATTGACGATGATTTTTTGTTCGCCGCAACATCTGTTGATAACAGACCAGGCGCTTTACGCGGCTCCTTCAGCGGCATATCCGGTGACCAAGACCGATGCAGAATGGAAGAAGGTACTCACACCCACCCAATATTCTATTTTGCGGCAAAAAGCAACGGAAGAGCCTTTTACGGGAAAGTATTGGAATAATGAACAGAAGGGCGTGTATCGCTGCGCAGCCTGCGGGCAGCTGCTTTTCAGCTCCGGTACCAAATTCGACTCAGGTACCGGCTGGCCCAGCTTTTATCAGCCGATCAGTAAGGATGCAGTAAAGACTCAAGAAGATGACAGTTTGGGTATGGAACGCGAGGAGGTAGTGTGCGCCAGATGCGGCGGACATCTTGGTCACGTGTTCAACGATGGACCGCCTCCGACTGGCCTTCGCTACTGTATGAATTCCGGCGCTATGATTTTTGTTCCGAACAAAAAATGAGGTGTTGTCAGCTACCGATCGGAATAAATAAAATATGACTGCTTGCCAGTAACGCAAACGCCTTGGATGCAGTACAATCTAACCGATCGGCCATCACGGCCTTCGAAAGGCAGCGCAGCGCTTTGAAGAGTACACTCAGTATCGTCTTGCTTTTGGCAGTGGCTTTCACACTGCTTTCTACACCGTCGTTCGCGGGCGGATTCGCCAACGCTCCCCAGCACTGGCATCGCCACCACCGTCATCACCATCATCACGGATTAGTGATTTTTCATCACTAGCAAAAATCGACGGCGTAACTGCCGTCGATTATTTTATTACCATTTGCTTTTCTTTTCACGCTCCGGCAGCGGATGTATTTCCAGATATTCTTCGTAACTCCCGTGGAAATCTACTGGACCATCTGGTGTCATTGAGAGGATGCGGGTTGCGACTTCTGAAATGAGGTCGCGGTCGTGTGAGACGACAATCACTGTTCCGGTAAACGCGTTTAATCCTTCAGCGAGCGCGGAAACGGACTCCAGGTCAAGGTGGTTGGTGGGTTCATCGAAAACGAGAACGGAGTTGCGTTCCAGCATCAATTTCGCCATCAGCAGCCGCGCCGCTTCGCCTCCCGAGAGCGTGTCTGTAATCTTTGAACTTTCTTCGCCGGAGAAGAGCATTCGGCCTAAGATCCCGCGTACCACTTGTGGTGTCCCGGTCACATCGAATTGACTGAGCCACTCAAATGCGGTCATGCCCGGCGTTATCAGTTCGCGATAGTCCTGAGGATAGTAGCCGGGGTTCATCCCGCTTCCCCATTTCACAGAGCCGCTGTCTTGCTTGATCTGTCCAATCAGGCAGTTAAGCAAGGTCGTCTTACCGATGCCGTTCGGGCCAATGATCGCAAGCTTGTCGCCGCGCATGACTTCAAGGTTAATCTTGTTGAGAATGACGCGGCCATCGAACGCTTTGGTCAGATCGATTGCGGTCACTGCCTCTCGTCCGGATGCTTTGTCTTGATCAAAACGGATGAATGGCCGTTCGATGTTCGATCGCTTCATTTCGGTTGGCGCAAGTCGAGCCATTTCCTTCTTACGCGACTGCACTTGACTGGAGCGCTGACCAGCGCCGAAGCGTGAAACGAACTGCTGCAGTTGCTCGATCTTCTTGGCCTTGTCCTTGTTTTCGTTTTCAACAGTAGTTCGAGCTTCGTTCTTATGTTCGACCATCTCGTCGTAGTTGCCCGGGTAGACGATGATCGTGTCGTAATCGATATCCGCGATATGCGTACAAACGGCGTTCAAGAAGTGTCGGTCATGTGAAATGACGATCAGGGTGCCTTCATATTCGTGCAGGAACTCCTCGAGCCAGTGGATGGCGTCAAGGTCCATGTGGTTTGTCGGTTCGTCCAGCAGCAACGCCTCCGGCTCGCCAAACACCGCCTGGGCGAGAAGCACCCTGAACTTGAAGTCGTTCGGCAGGGTCTTCATGAGTTCCTCATGCTGTGAGTCGGGTATACCTATGCCTCGGAGAATCGCCGCTGCATCTATCTCGGCCATGTACCCGTTTTCGTCAGCGATGGTGGTTTCAAGCTCTCCGAGTCGTTCCATCATTTCGTCGGTAAAGTCCGTCGCCTGGCAAATCTTGTCTCGCTCCTGAAGCGCCTCCCAAAGTGTCGCATTGCCGAACATAACGGCATCGATGATTCGCATTTCGTCGAACGCGAACTGATCCTGTCGTAAAATGCCGATTTTCTTCGGTTTCGAGACTTTGCCGCGGTTGGTCGGCTCGATGTCGCCGGTCAAAATCTTCATAAACGTCGATTTGCCGGCGCCGTTCGGCCCTGTAAGACCGTATCGGTTGCCCGGCGTAAATTTGACCGAGACATTGTCGAAAAGCACCCTCGTGCCATAAGATTTTGAGACTTCACTTACCGTAATCATCGCTAAACATCTCCCAAACATGCAAAGACGGCGCACAACTGTGCGCCGTCGAAGGGCATTATTATACCGGAATAGAGGTCGTTTGTGGTGTGGTTGACAAGCAACTGAAGCGAAATGCTTAATCGCCGACGAGTCAACGAGTGCTACAATACAGTGTATTTGCGGCGGAAGAAATGACCGTAAATTCTGCATTACATTAGGAGTTTTAAAAGGTCCCAAAGCCTCGAAATGATTCGACGGACCATCTGGCCATGAGTCACTATGACAGACATTAGTCCCAATCTGTCCACTGAGCAGATCCGATACCGTCAGGCTTGGAATAAATTGCGGTGGAGTGTTTGGCTCTCCTGGCTGCTGCCTGTGACAGTGATCCCGGCAATTCTATTGTTTGGCTGGCTGCTAAGTATCGCTCTGCATGGCATTATCGGGTACGGCATTATTGCGGTTATCTGGATAGCCGGATGGGTGATGTGCAACATGGAGGTGGGCAGCTTTCGCTGCCCGCGATGCGGCGGAATGTTTTTTGTCGACAGCGGCAGCTCCGGCCGCAACCCAGCCTCGGGAGTTTGCATGCACTGCGGCCTTCGGAAATTTGCGGAAGCTGCGAATTAACTCTCGCTGTTTACTTAGTGGTGATGATGTGCATGACCGTGGTCGTGGGAGTGCACTTCTAAAGCACAGTAGAGGTTATCGTCCTCTTCGATCTTGCAAAGACCCGTCGGCTCCGGCTGAATGGTTGCGTGCCCGATACCGAAATCGTCGTGCAGATGGATGTTGATGTGCTCGATTATACGCGTCGAATCTTCTAACGTGCAGGTAATTGGAAGGGTCACATGGCAGCTTAGGAAATTAAGACCGTCTCCGACCTGCCAAACATGAAGGTCGTGTACATCGCAAACCGGCTCCACCGACTTGATTGCTTCGGCCAGCTTGTCGACATCGACATTTTTTGGAACCCCCTCCATTAAGATCGAAGTTGAATCCTTAATTATTCCGAGCCCCGAGTAAAGAATAATACCGGCGATCATCAATGACACAATGGGGTCGGCGTAAATCCAGCCCATCCATTGTACAAAGACGCCCGCCACAACGACTGCTAAGCTTGATATTGCGTCACCCGCCATATGAATGAAGGCCGCTCGTGCGTTCAGGCTGTGAGATGCATCCTCGGCCAGCGCGGATGCGATGACAGTATTCATGAAGAAGCCTCCGGCCGCTACTGCCATCATAATCCAGCCGCCGACATGCGTTGGGTGAATAATTCGCTGATAAGCCTGGGATGCGATAACAACGGCGATTACTAAAAGTGTAGACGCATTAAAAAGTGCGGTCAGGATTGCGACACGATGAAAGCCATACGTATGCTTTGCCGAAGCAGGGCGCTTACTAATCCAGACTGCATAGGCAGCAAGCCCAAGAGCGAGTGCATCGGTGAAGTTGTGTCCGGCATCGGAGGCCAGCGCAAGCGAGTGGGACAGCCACCCGGATAAGGCCTCTACAATCGTGAATGTTAATGTGACCGCCAAAGCAAGCCAAAACTTAGATCCGCTGGTTGCCCCGTGTGTGTGTCCGGCCATCAATCCTCCAAATCCTTCAACTAGATTATTTTACCATGACCGTATCCGTGACCTCATATCGACTACTATCAGCGAGACGATTTCTCGTTGACTTCCCGGAGCAAAAACGCTTGATTACATATCTTCTGCGCGAAAGGAAAATCACGAATTTTGCTTCAGATATTAGATTTATTCTGAGTTTATATAAAATAAGGGTATACTTTGAATAAGCTCACAGGCCGATCTGCGCGATAGGCCTGTTTTATTTTTGACAGTTTCGGTTTACGGAAGAAGGCTACATTGCATTTCGACGATTTCAAGTTTCATACCGCTATACAAGCGGGCCTCACGGCGAACAAATATACAACCCCCACTCCTATTCAAGAGCAAGCGATCCCGCCAATCCGCGAGGGGAAGGACGTCATGGGGCTTGCACAGACAGGTACTGGCAAAACTGCGGCATTCGTGTTGCCGATCCTGGAGCGGTTGATCGAAAAACGGCGGGGTAAGGTTAAGGCGCTCATCCTCGCGCCGACACGTGAGCTAGCGGAGCAAATTGATACATCGATCCGCTCGCTCGGTAGACGAACAGAACTTCGCAGTGCGACCGTTTACGGCGGGGTCGGGATGGGGCCGCAGGTGCGGAAGCTTTCCGGTAACAGCGAGATTGTAGTTGCTTGTCCTGGGCGCCTTCTCGACCATCTGCACCAGAGGACGATCGATCTTTCTCACCTTGAGGTTCTAGTTGTCGACGAGGCGGACTGTATGCTCGACATGGGATTTCTGCCGCAGATCAGACGAATCATCGACCAGATCCCTCGGGACCGGCAAACACTTCTTTTTTCGGCCACCATGCCGGATACCATTAAGGATCTTGCCAACGATATTTTGCGTAGCCCTGTACTTGTCCGTATCGGCCACACTATGCCGGCGACGACAGTTACGCACGCACTTTACCCAATTGTCAGTCATTTGAAGACCGCGTTGCTGTTGGAGCTTCTGAAACAGGCTGACAGCTCTGTCCTTGTCTTTACTCGAACGAAGCATCGTGCGAAGCGACTGGCGGAGCAGCTAGACAAGCTTGGTTATTCGACAGCTTGCCTGCAGGGAAATCTTTCGCAAAACCAACGTCAAAATGCCATTACCGGTTTCCGCAACGGGCAATATAAGATACTAGTTGCAACCGATATCGCAGCGCGCGGTATCGATATCAACGGTATCTCCCACGTCATAAATTACGACGTTCCCGATACGACGGATGCTTACATACATCGCATCGGACGAACCGGCCGCGCTGAAAAAACCGGCGATGCGTTCACGTTTATCACCGGAGAAGACACACAAATGGTTCGAGCACTCGAGCGTGCGATCAACCAGCAGATTGAACGACGGATTTTGCCAGACTTCGACTACAAAGCGCCTCCGGCTCCTGGAATGCCTTCCGAGCAGTCGGACCGCAGAACTTTCCGTCCGCAAGCCGCCCCGCAAGGATCGCGCCCGGGATTCGGCGCGAGACGAGTTGCGTTTGCCGGCGGCCGTTCCCGCGGGTAGATTGTAATAGGGAAGGACTTCCGACCTCGTTCCTCAAATAGTGAATCCTTTCGGTAGCGATCAGAGTGTGCACTTCGGTATCATGTTAATTAACCATTCGGTTTTTACTTGGTACCTATGCTTAAGCGCACTCTTTTTTGTGTTTCGCCGACGTTTCTTTTACTTCTTGTTTCTTTGACTGGTATCGGGGCTGCGCCTAGCGCGGACCAGCCCGCCCCCGATAAGGTGGATAATCCCACTTATGCAAATGATATTGCTCCTATACTGCAGGCGAACTGTACAAGCTGCCATCACGACGGAGCTATTGCGCCTTTCTCGCTGACAGGATATGACGATGCTCGGACACGGGCGGAGGTTATTGCTGCGGTCACAAAGAGCCGCTACATGCCCCCTTGGAAGGCTGAACCGAACTACGGTGATTTCACAGGCTTAAGAAGGCTATCGGACAGTCAAATCGCACTGCTGAGCAAGTGGGCCGATCTGGGCGCACCGGAAGGCAATCCGGCAAATATTCCTCCGACACCTAACTATGCAGGCGCATGGTCCTTGCGGCAGCCTGACGCGGTCTATTCGATGGACCAATCATACTCGATTGCAGCGGATGGAAGAGACGTGTATCGCTGCTTCGTTCTTCCAACGAATTTTCCGACAGACAAATATCTCTCAGCCTTTGAGGTGCTTCCCGGCAACCACCGAGTTGTGCATCACGTCATTGCCTACCTCGATACATCTGGCAGAGCGCGGCGTCTTGCCGCAGCTAGTGGAGGATATGGCTATACTTCGTTCGGCGGCCCCGGCTTTCCGGCCGTGGGAGCGTTAGGAGGTTGGGCGCCGGGTAGTTTGCCGACTCCTCTACCAGATGGGACAGGAGTGCTGCTGCCAAGGGGCGCCGATATCGTGCTGCAAGTCCACTACCATAGCGATGGTAAACCGGAGACGGATCAGACGAAGATCGGCCTGTACTTTACCAATGCGCCTGTGGACAAGAGACTGCGGATTTTGCCTTTCATCTATCCAATGCTGAGCATTCCCGCAGGCGATTCCGATTATAAAGTTGACACAAGGCTGACTTTGCCTGCAAATATAACGCTGCTGCAGATTTTTCCGCACATGCACCTTCTGGGCCGAAAGATGATGGTGAATGCGACAGAGCCGGACGGTACAGTTGTCCCTCTGATTAAGATCGATGACTGGGACTTTAATTGGCAAACATCCTTTAACTTCAAACGGCCGATAGAACTGCCCAAAGGCACGGTTCTGCATATGGCGGCCGAATATGACAATTCGGACGACAACCCGCGCAATCCTAACGACCCGCCAAAGTTAGTTACCTGGGGCGAGCAGACTACGGACGAGATGTGCATCGCGTTCCTCTTTTATACCGTTGACAATGAACACCTACTGCAGGGCATCGCTTCGTCAATCGGCGGTGATCCGAGGCATGACCCGGCTTCGTTGGCGGCGTATATCATGCAGTTTTTCGACAAAGATAAGGACGGCGAACTCGATGCCGATGAGCTCGGTTCTGCTTTGCAGTTCTTACGGGATCGAAGTCACGGCGAGACGAAGGCTGCTGGCTACAACGAGCCGAGAATCGTTGCAGGCCGCATGATCAAAGCCTTTGACGATAATGGCGACGGTAAACTTAATGTCGACGAGGTCACTAATCTTATCCGCGTCTTCATGAGTAAATAACATCGCACCTATACACCTTTCGCCACTTATCTGGGCAGCTCTTGGCCTCGCAGCTTTTGGACAGGGGCTGTCTAAGACAGGTATCGCGGGAATCAGTATTTTAAGCGTTGCGGCCTTTGCGTCATTTCTTCCGAGCAGGATGTCAGTAGGCATCGTTCTCCCAATACTCATCTGTTGCGACCTTGTAGCTGTGCTCGCATACCGACGGCACGGAGCGTGGTCTCACTTAGTCCGTCTCTTTCCTTGGGCTGCGTTCGGTGTGGTTTTGGGCTGGCTTGTTTTACGGGCGTTCGATAACAGCGATCTGTCGAAAATGATTGGGACCATTCTTATCGGCCTTGTCATGGTGCAGTGGGTCAGAAGGCATAAGGCGAAGGATGAAAGTACTGCTGCCGACGTGCCTCAATCGCGGGTTTTTATCGCTGTGATGGGTGTCGCCGCCGGGTTCACTACGATGGTTGCGAATGCTGCCGGGCCGATCATGGTGCTTTACTTTCTGGGGTCGCGCCTTGAGAAGATGGAATTCATGGGAACCGGCGCGTGGTTTTTTATGATCTTGAACTGGTTCAAAGTGCCGTTCAGCTGGTCGTTGGGATTGATCAGCTTGAAGTCGCTGCCATATGACTTGTGGCTTGCACCCTGTGGAATGGCGGGGGCACTATTCGGCAGGTGGCTGATAAAGTATGTCAATCAGTCGCTGTTTGAGACTTCCGCTCTGGTTCTTACCCTTTTGGCCAGTATCCGGTTGCTTTTTGAATGAATTTCGATTGACCGTCATCAAAAATAAATGTGGATTTGAGCCAGTCGGCCCCGCAAAATTACTTGAATCCATCGTAAAATAAGCATGACAAACTAGTAGTTCTGAGGTTCATTTTGTTGCTGATTCTCCCAATAATACAGTACAGAGGAGCTTAGATAGAATGGTACAAACGACCGCTAAATTCGGCGTCATCTTGAGTATTCTAGCGAGCTTGGCCGCTGTTTCGATTGTGTGGCCAACACGGGCGGACTCGGATGCGTCACAGCCCTACACGGGGATCTTAATCGATGCTCGACAACTTTCCACCATTACGCGGTCGATGAATCCGGCAATTTACGGTCCAGCACCAAACGCCGACTTAGTCTATCCCGACCGCTCTCACGTTCCAACGCCTGACGAAGTCCAGGATGAGTCTACGGCCCGATACTACCGAAGCCTGGCGGATGCCGAGGCGGGAGTTGGGGGTTCAAACCCAATGATTGTCGAAGGTGTTGCCGTCGTTGGACCTGCACAGGATTCCTTGACAGTATCGGCAGTCGACGAACAGAGGATAATTGACCTCGATAAGCAGCTTCACTTTACGCAGACCTGGAAGTTCGGCATTCTGGTGCCGCCTGACAAGTAAGATTTTTTACCAGTAAGCTTCTCCAGAGACCGGCTCAATCGGCCGGTCTTTTTTGGGTTTTAGCCAACTGCGTGCGGCTCGGCGGCGTCCTGGATGGTGGTTTTCTTGCGGTAGGGCGGGAATGAGGCAGTCCCGAGCGCAAAGCTGAAGGAGTGCGGCATTTCTGACTGCAGCAACTCGAGCTGATCGATAAGGCGTTCGGCGACATTGGACCGGGTTGAGCCGGTGTAAGGAAGCACCGCAGAGATCTCGTGATCGCCGGTTCGGGCGACGATATCTGACCTGCGAAGAGTGGTTTTGATCGCCTGGCTTACCTTGACAAAGAACGCCGCCTCTTTGATCTCTTCACCAACTTTCACCCGGACGATCGTCAGATCCAAATTGTGTCTGACTGCTCTGCTCAATTCCTCTTCCAGACGAGCATCGAAGTAAGTCTTTGAATATAAGCCGGTGACTGGGTCGAGTATCGGGCCGGTTTTTTCATCCTCAGACTGCATGGCGGCCTGAACTCGCTTGATCTCAAAGGCAAGCGCCGCGCCGCGGACTGCTTCGCTGCGTATCAACTCGTCGATCTTACGTTTTTTATTCTGCCCTTCGATCGCTCGTTCTCGCACGTTTTCACTGGAGTACACCTGCTGCAGCTTACGTGCGCTGGTTTTTAAAATATGGGATACATAGTTATTTGAGATTCCCATGCTCTTTGCGATTTCCGTCTGGCTGTGGTCTTCATAGTAGAAGAGATAGATGACGCGGCGCTCAAGCTCTTTGAGCTTCGTTAGAGCGTCCTCAAGCACCACTTTTTCGTCGATTGGGAACTCGAAGGAGCCAATCGAGGCGCCTGTTCCAGTTTCGGAGACGCCTTCACGTTCGGCGAGAGTACGCGAACCCTGTTCAAAGGACTCTTCTAACGAGGCAACGCTGAAAAGCGACCTTGTCGCCTCGACATCGGCGATTGCTTCTTCGGTAAGGCCGACGGATTCGGCGATTTCCTGTGTGGTAGGCTGCCGGCCGAGTTGTTGAACGAGGGATTCGCTGACTTTACGGACGCGCTGACTGAGCTCCTGGAGCCACGCCGGTTCCTTGATGATCTGGCCGCGGTCGCGCAAAAAATGACGAAGCTGACCGGCGATACAGTGGGTAGCGTAGGTGATAAACTTAACGTTTTTAGATGTGTCGTAATGTTCTATCCCGTGGAGAAGGCCGAGAAAGCCCTCCTGCACGAGATCTTCCAACGGCATACCGCTGGGCAGGAAGCGCCTCGACAGCTTTTCCACAAGAGGCCTATACTGGGAAATAAGAGCCTCAGCCGCATCCTGGCTACGCGTCTCACGGTATTGCCGTAAGAGCCGCTGGGCGCGCTGTTCTTCTTCTTGCCCCTTCGATTCGGGACGCCTGGGGATCGGCGCCTGATTCGTTTCCATGCAGTGTAGAGTATACCTTACTTCTGCGATGGTAACAAATCGTGTCGGCGCCTAGTGAATCGAGCTGACCAATTTAAAGATCGGCGACATGATCGATATAGCGATGAAGCCTACAAGGACGCCCATGAAGACGATGAGCAGCGGTTCGATCAGGGATGTCAGGCCTTTGATCATCGCATCGACTTCGTTATCGTAAAAGTCGGCGACCTTGACCAGCATTTCGGAAAGGCGGCCGGTTTCTTCGCCGACATCGATCATGTGTGTTACCATCGTCGGGAAAAGTCCACACTGCGCGAGCGGTACGCTGATCCTTGCGCCTTCACGGATCGCATTGCGGGCGTTGCCGATCGCTTGAGCGATAACGGCATTGCCGGACGTTTCTCCGATGATTTCCAATGAACGCATCATCGGCACTCCGGACGAAATCAGGGTTCCAAAGGTGCGAGCGAAGCGGGATACGCTGATTTTCAGGGACAGTTCGCCAAAGATTGGAATGCGCAGCTTATATTTGTCGATCATGTAGCGGCCTTTTTCAGTGCTCGCATACTTTTTGTATCCAATGACTGCGCCGAAAATCATTGCAATAAAGAGATACCAGAACTGAATGAGGAAGTCGCTGATTGCGAACAAAGCTTCCGTCGTCGGCGGCAGTTCGATCTGCATCGAGCTGAAGATGTCTTTGAAGCGCGGCAGCACGAATATGAAGAGCGCGACGACAATGACCATTGCGAAGCAGAGGACGATACAGGGGTACATCATCGCCGACTTCACCTTCTGATTGATCTCCATCTCTTTTTCGAGGAAGCCGGACAGACGATCGAGAATTTTGTCAAGGATACCGCCGATCTCAGCGGCTTTGATCATATTGACATAAAGCTTGGTGAAGCATTTGGGATGCTTAATGATCGCATCCGTCAGCGACAGACCGTCTTTAACATCTCGGCGAACCTGACCGACAATGGCGCGCAGGGCTTCGTCCTTGCACTGACCTTCGAGAATATCGAGACATTTGACGATGCTGATACCCGCATCAATCATAGTCGCGAACTGACGCGAGAAGATGACGAGCGATTGGAGTTTTACTGCGCCGGTTCTCGCGCCCGAAACGCTGCGGGAAGATGCCCCGGTTTCTTTGATTGCGACTACATGAAATTGCTGCTCATGCAGTTTGGTCAGCAGAAGTTGTTCGTTATCAGCTTCTACGCGGCCGTTGACTGACTTGCCGGAAGCGTCAACAGCTTCATATACGAAAGTTGCCATCTAAGAATCTCCTGGAGTTTTCATCGTCTCAAAAAAGGCGGCGTTATCGCCTTATCCATCTTCGGCAGATTTGGGTATTCGTTGCAGGTGGTTTGCGACAGCACAAAAAAAATATCTAGTATCTTTTCGTGGACGCCGTCTCAGCATTCCGTTTCCGACTTGTGGACAAAAGTGAAGCGATTTAGCGATTCTCGTTCTACAATAGACGATGCGTTTCACTCGATGGGCTGTTGCCGTCGTCGCAGCGACGATTACTTTGACATTGGTCACAGGCTGCAAAAAGAACTTTCCACCGCCTTCACTCGATCCGAATTCTCTGTCTATTTTGTGTCTGGGGGATTCGATTACGGCTGGGACACATGGGATAGGCGACAATGGACAGCTCAGCTATCCAGGCGTCCTTTCCAGCTTGCTCAAACAGGTGCGCGGGTCGGTACAGGTCATTAATGAAGGACAGAACGGCTGGACAGTAGACGATGTCGCGGATCATGCAGCAGGCTGGATTCAGCCCCAGACTCCGGACATAATTCTGCTGCAGATCGGCACCAACGATCTGGAGCAGGGCGCAACTCCTCAGCAAGCCGCTCAGAGATTGGACCTGTTGATAGCGCAGTTGCAGAGTCTCGCTCCCTCAACGCATCTTTATGTTGCCAACTGCACCCGTGTTCGAAGCGACAATAAACCCAACCTTTCTCTTAGTGTCCTCGCACAGTTCAATGCGCTTGTTCCAAAGGTGGTTCGTGATCACACGCGGCGGGGCCATTTCATCGTCTTCGTCGACCTCTACAAAAGGGCCGGAATGATCGGCAGTGATCTTGGTCCGGATGGCGAACACCCGGACGATACGGGATACCAAAAGATGGCTGTCTATTGGGAATGGGTACTGCGTCGCCATGAGGGCGGCGTTCTTTAAGCCGGCCTATCACCGGCAATATGGTTTAGACGTACATAGAAGGAAAATTTAATGAGTTCAAAAAGCGGACCTGGGTTTCATCACGTTGCCTATCGCGCATTCGACTTCGATAAGTCGGTCGAGTTTTACCAAAAAGGCTTTGGCTATCCAGTGCATTTCACGTGGGGCGAGGCGCCAAAGAGAGCAGCGATGATCGATGTTGGCAGCGGTGACTATATTGAAGTGTTCGAAGGTGGAAAAGCGCCTGGAGAAGTGGCCGAAGGCGTCCTAATGCACTTCGCTCTGCGGGTGCCGAATACCGACGAGGCTTTCGCAAAAGCTGTAGCAGCAGGGGCACAAGTGGAGATGGAGCCGAAGGATGTGCTTATCAAAGGCACCCCGGAGACACTAGTGCGAATCGCGTTCGTCAAAGGTCCCGATAACGAAGTCATCGAGTTCTTCCAGAACGAATACCTGTAGGCCGGACACGAGAAAAAAGGGCGGAGACGATCTCCGCCCTTGCTTACCTTGCTGGTTAGCCGATCAGAGACTTGATCGTGCTGACGATATGGGCGGAGTCGATACCGGCTTCTCCCAGGAGTTCTGCCGGTTTGCCTGACCCCGGCATTTTGGTGACGGCTAGTTTAACGATCCGCGGAGTGTTGCTTTCGCCCGTGAAGGCCTCCAGCACCGCATCGCCTACACCGCCCTCCGGCCAGTGATCTTCGACCGTGACGATTGTTCCCGTTACCTTGGCGGCTGCATGGAGGGTCGCTTTATCGACCGGCTTGATGGAGTATAGGTCGATGACCCGTATGTTGATACCCTCACCGGCAAGCTGATCCGCGGCCTTGAGGGCTTCGTGAAGGGTGATCCCGGCTCCGACGACGGTGATTTTATCGGTGTCGGACTTTCGAACAACCTTGGATCCTCCAACCTCGAACTTCTCGTCCGGCGAGTAGATCACCGGCAGCGCTTCTCGTGTTGTGCGGATATAACTGATGCCCTTCTGATCCGCCATGAGCGCGGTCAAGTGAGCCGTCTGATTAGCATCGCTTGGATAGAGGACTGTGCTTTCGTAAACCGAACGCATCATTGCCAGATCTTCCAGCGCCATTTGCGACGGTCCATCTTCGCCGATCGAGACGCCGGCATGTGAGCCAGACAGTCGAATATTGGCTCGTGAAATGGCAGCCATGCGGATGAAGTCGTAGGCGCGGGAGAAGAAGGCGGCGAAGGTAGATGCAAAGCCAATCTTTCCTCTTACGGAAAAGCCGACGACAGTTGCGACAAGCTGCTGCTCAGCGATAAACATTTCGAAGAAACGCTCGGGATATTTTTTGCCGAACTCCTCAGCGAATGTCGAATTGCTTACTTCGGCATCGGTGACCAGCACATCGCTGTTTGCAGCGCCAAGCGCCACGAGTGCATCGCCATAGGCCTTCCTTGCGGCTGCCTTCGTGCCTAGCTCATACTTCGGAAGTGCAAGCGGAGTGGTTGAAGCGGGCGCGGCCGGCTCGGCAGTGTCCGGCTTCTGGACGGTGACACGGATGTTTTTTCGTCCGCCAAGTTCAGCAATAGCTTCGTCCGCCATATCCTGCGGGAGGGCTTTACCGTGCCAGCCGGGCTGGTTGGCGATCTTCTCGTAGCCGTGGCCCTTTTCCGTCTTTGCGATAATCAGAACCGGCTTGTCGGCGGCGATCGCTTCCTGGTAGGCGGCGACGATCTGGTCGAGGTCGTGTCCGTCAATTTCGATCGTGTGTGCGCCGAAGGCCTGGGCGCGGGCCGCGTAGGCGGCGGAGTTCCAGCCAAGATCGGTCGGGCCGCGCTGACCGAGGCGGTTCATGTCTAGAATCTAAATCAGGTTGTCGAGTTTGTAGTATTGCGCTTTGTCGAAAGCTTCCCAGATAGAACCTTCCGCCACTTCGCTGTCGCCGAGAAGGACGTAGACCTTGTAAGGAAGCTTGTCGACATATTTGCCGACGATTGCGATTCCGACTCCGATCGGAAGTCCCTGTCCAAGCGAACCGGTCGCAACATCGACATACGGCAGCAAAGGCACAGGATGTCCTTCAATGATGCTGCCGAACTGCCTGAGCGTCATTTGTTCTTCGTCGGTGATCCAGCCTGCCGCGGTGTAGACAGCGTAGAGCAGGGGAGCGGCGTGGCCTTTAGAAAAAATGAGATGGTCGTTGGTAGGTGCATGCGGGTTAGCCGGATCGTACTTGAGAAAGCCTTTCAGCAGCACGGCCAAAAGGTCGGCGGCAGACATCGAAGATGTCGGATGACCGGAGCCCGCCTTCGTCGTCGATCTAATACTGTCAATCCTCAGTTGCGCAGCGAGGTCCGAATATTCTTCTGTCGCGTTGGACATCTACTCTATCTCCTTGGTAAATCCATGATTGAGTTAGTATGAACAATTAGTATTAAGGTGTCAATAAAGACAAGTGGTTAACTCCAACGTGCTCTGACAATTGGGTCATATCCAGTTTGTCGATTAAAGGTATTTTCAGAATAAAATCGAATAGTCGACACTTACTCCAGTGAGTGCACAGAGGTATGAGGACCAAGGATGACGAGGGAACGTTACACACACGACGTATGTACTGTTGCCGCGATTGCTGTGGCTGCCTTTTGCTTTAAGTACTTGACGGTTCACGCTCTTTCGTTCGAAATTCTACGGCTGAATATCGACTCATTTATTCTGCATCGGGACATTTATTCCGACACGAACTTCATTAATTCTTCCCGCTTCGTCGCGTTAGACATTGTCGAAGGCTTGATCGCTCTCTCTGTCTTCTACAAACTTGAAAGTAAGCCGTCGGCTGCTCTGTTCAGCCTCTTGTTGTTTATTTATTGCCTTCTCAGTGTAGCATCCGACTTCCTCTTCCAAGGCTTCTTTACGGAAGAATCCCATTTTCTGGTAATCGTCATGACTGTCTGTATGCAGTCAAGCTTCGATGCCGCGAGAATAGCGTCCGCCTTAATCGGTATGTCGCTGTATCTGTTATCCAAGGCAGCTGCATGCCGCAACCTACAACGCTTTTCCGATCCTCAGTCAGGGATCGCGGTTACGACTTTTAGTGCTTTTCTCCTGGCCTACATCAACACGCTGATGGTGGATTGGCCTCCTCCACTTAATTCCGTTCTATACCATTTCAGACAAGCTGCCATGGTCGTACCGCTCACTGCTATTCCCTATGTCGGCATCTTCGGCGGACTGCTGCCGTTCAGTCACGATGTCTTCGAAGAGGGCACGCTCAAAATAAGCCGAAGTAACGGCTGGATTCTTTTAGGCGTGGTTGGGGTGGTCGTTTACGTAGTGCAAATGTCATTTGGTTCCTGGATGAACAACTGACAAATGCAGCGGGGGCTTATGCCAGAGGTTCGGTAGCAATGATATCGAGGTCGAGACCGTCTTCGTGTCCGGCAAGTATATGGTGGAAGCCGGCGCAGGCGATCATCGCCGCGTTGTCCGTGCAGAGGACTGCAGGCGGCACAAAGAACGAACACCCATTTTCTTGACATGCGGCTCGTAGCACTGTTTGCAGACAGGAATTGGCGGCTACGCCGCCTGCCGCGAGGACAGTCCGTACATTGTTGCTAACTGCAGCTCTGATCGTTTTTTCGACGAGCACATCCACGATGGCTTGCTGTACCGATGCGGCCCAATCCTCAACCGAATAGTCCGCCAGCCCGATCGCTGAGGCATTCTGTACTGCGGTCTTCAGACCACTGAAGCTGAAATCCAGCGAAACCTGGCCCATTCGAGCCCGCGGCAGTTTTACCGCTGCTGGGTTTCCAGTTTTGGCAAGGCGATCGATGACGCTTCCGCCAGGATATCCCAGGTTGAGCAGCCTCGCCGATTTGTCGAACGCCTCCCCGGCAGCATCGTCGAGCGTGCGGCCGAGCAGTGTGTAGTCACCGTGGCCACGCATGAGGAAAATCTGCGTATGTCCGCCGGAGGCGACCAGGCAGACAAGCGGAAACTCGATCGCAGGGTTCGTCAAGAAGTTTGCGTAGATATGCGCCTCGATATGGTGGACTCCGATCAAGGGGATATTGAGCGCATACGAAAGGGCTTTTGCCGCCGATACTCCGACCATCAGTGCGCCCATCAGCCCGGGACGGTTCGCGACAGCGATGGCCTGGAGATCACCAAAGGTGATGCCGGCGGTATCAAGAGCCTGCTGAATGACCGCGTTTACCTGTTCGACATGCTCGCGCGAAGCGACTTCAGGGACGACGCCGCCGGTTAAAGCGTGGAGGTCGATCTGCGAAGCGATGACATTGCTGAGGATTGTGCTGCCGTCTTCGACGACGGCGACACTGGTCTCATCGCAGCTGGTTTCCAGCCCCA
>PLAD01000147.1 GCA_003134215.1 Armatimonadota bacterium | reverse complement strand
CACCCTATCCCGTGATGATATATTTGGAACCGACCTCAAGATATTCCAATAGACGCATCGGACCGTATCCAACGAAAGCGCGACAGAACTGTCGCGCTTTCTTTGTGTTTCTGGCATTTCCGCCGCCCTCCGCTGTTAGTTCAACAGGTGATTTTCGGGTATCATCTGTAGCCGATCGAAATATCGTCTTTGCCGGCTCAACCCGGTGCAACGGTCAGCTCCCGAACCATGTCAGGTCAGGAATGAAGCAGCATTAAGGTTGTCTCGCCGTGTGTTGCTGAAGTTGAGCCGGCAAAGACGATCGGTCGCAGCCCCTCCCCGTTCTGGTATACTTAACCGGTCGTTTTCTTATGGCTTATCTCTCCCTTTACCGTAAATATCGACCGCAAATTTTTGCGGATGTAGTAGGTCAGGACCATGTTGTCCAAACCCTGCAAAACGCCCTCAGAAGCGGACATGTTGCGAACGGATATCTCTTCTGCGGCACCCGCGGGGTTGCCAAGACGACCATGGCGCGCATTCTCGCGAAGGGGTTGAACTGTATAGGTAAAGATGGAATCGCGGAGGCGCCGCAACCGGAGCCATGCAATGTCTGCGCTCCCTGTCGGGCGATTGCGGCAGGCCAGGCTGTTGACGTAGTCGAAATGGACGCTGCATCGAATCGGTCGGTCAACGATATTGCCAAGCTGCGGGAATCTGTGCAGTTCGGACCAATGGAGAACCGATTCAAGGTCTATATCGTTGACGAAGCACATCAACTCTCATCGGATGCGAAGGATGCTTTCCTGAAGACACTGGAAGAGCCCCCAGCAAATGTCGTCTTTATTCTCGCCACTACCGAGACGCATGCGATTCCTATCACCATTGCGTCACGCTGCCAGCGCTTCGACTTCAAGCGCGGATCGATTGGGCAGATCGGCAAACAGGTAAGCCGCGTCCTCAGCTTCGAAGGGGTCACGATGCACGCCGGTGCGATTTTGCAGATCGCTCGAGCAGCGGACGGCTCCTATCGCGATGCCCTTTCGCTGCTAGACCAGGTACTCGCATACAAGACTCAGGATATCTCCAGCGACGATGTTGCTGAAGTTCTTGGAACTGTCAATAACGACCTGTTGGCCAACGCGATTCAGTTGATAGCCGAATCCAACTTTTCCGGCGTCTTTTCTATTTCCGAGGAGATCTTCAACCAGGGCAAAGATGTACGGCAGTTCCTGAAGACATTAGCTGTGCGCTTCCGAGATATGCTGTTTCTTAGTTCGGGCGCTGTCGCGGTTGATGAGGACGAAACTCTTGACGACCCAGTCCTACGCCGTCACTCAGCCCAGTTCAGTCCTGCCGCGATGATGGAGGCCTTGACTGTCATCACAGAAGCGGAGCGTGAGACAAGAACATCGAACCAGCACAGATTGCTACTGGAGCTTGCGCTGCTCAAACTTACGAAACTCCCTACGACATCGACATCCCAGCCTCAGCACGCGGCCCCCGCCATAGGTGCATCCAAGCACATTCCAATCGCCGCACCAGCCCAGCCGCCCGCTTCAGCCGTACCCATTCCAGCCGTGCAAGTCAGCGAGGAGCATGGCACCGATTCCGAAGAAGAACTAGACGCGGATGTGGAAATCGATAAGCTGACAATACCGATGTTCGGCATCGACAATGAACCGGCTGAACTGCCGTCGCTGGAAGCCGCGGCAAGAGCCAGCCGACAGCGTGCAGTCGAAGCAGAAGAACGGGAGTTAATTGCGAGCACCGCTGCCGGGAATTCGAATGGCGTCGATTCATCGGAAATGCCGCAAGAGCTGCGTTACCTCAAAGATCACTGGTCTGAGGCAGTCAACCACATGCGCGTAATGGCCCCCGGAGGCGTTTCGGTGATGAACGATGCCACTCCTATTGCACAGAGTGGTCAGGTAATCACTCTTGAGTTCACTCAGTCCTCCTATCTCGCACGGCTGGAAAGCCCCCGCGCCATGGAGCGGCTGCAGGATGTCATTAACAAGGCCCTTAAGAAACCGCCTAAAACATTCAAAATCCATGCGGTGCTGCACGGCGCAATAGAACCTGCCAGGCGCGCAGAGAATGTTGCTGGAGCTAAAGGTAACCGGCAAGATCAGGCGGCTGACGATGCGCCGTCGGATTTGCTGGACGAGGTAATTTCGGTGTTCGGCGGAAGAATCATCCGCGACGACGAGCCCGGACGTTGAATTTGATTTGGACTCACTGAAAGGAAGAAACAGACATGGCGGGTAATCCATTCGCAAACATGCCAGGCGGCGTAGCCGGCCTGATGAAACAAGCGCAGAAGATGATGGAAGATGCGCGGAAGACCGAGGAGGAACTGTCGAACATAACTGTCGAAGGTTCAGCCGGCGGAGGCGTAATAAAAGTTCGGGCAACCGGAAAGGGCGACCTCATCGATATCAAAATAGCCAAGGAAGCGGTCGACCCTGACGATGTAGAAATGCTGGAGGATCTGGTTGTGACTGCGGTCCGAGAGGCGCTGGATAAGGCTGTCGCCCTTCGCTCGGAACGGCTTCAAGGAGTGGTCCCTCCCAATATGAACCTTCCGCCGGGCCTCTTTTAGATAAGCGTACAATATACAATGGCGTTACACTATGCCAAGCCTCTGGCGCGGCTGGTCAGCGAATTCGAGAAGCTTCCTGGAGTAGGTCCAAAGTCGGCGCAGAGGCTGGCATTCCATGTCCTTCGTATTCCTGACGAAGAGGCGCAGGCCCTCGCTTGTGCGATCACTGAAGTCAAGGCGAGTATCCAGTACTGCGAGATCTGCGCAAACTTCACTGACCAGCCAATTTGCGATATCTGCGAAGACCCGCGCCGCGACAGATCCACGATATGTGTGGTCAGCGAACCGCGTGACCTAATCGCGATGGAAAAGACAAACGAATATCGTGGTGTCTACCATGTCCTGCAGGGAGTAATCTCACCAATGGACGGTATCGGGCCGGATCGACTGCGTATCAGGCAACTGCTCAGCCGGCTGGAGAACGATCAGGTCAAGGAAGTGATTCTTGCGACGAATCCAACGGTCGAAGGCGATGCCACCGCCATGTATATCACCGAGAACGTTATTCGGCCGCTGGAAAAAGGAATTCGCGTCACCAAGATAGCCCACGGAATGCCAATCGGCGGCGACATCGATTATGCCGACCAAGCGACACTTATCTCTGCGCTCGAGTGGCGCAGAGATATGCGGTAACTACCAAGCAAATGACGGGCTGGACGCCCATCCCACGACAATGGAACTTAGCCGACAGGTGCGGGGGAGCGGGATGGCCGGCCGCCGGACGAGCGCTCGGTCTTCCCCCCTGTACCTGAGCCGCCCGACTTTTGCGCGCCGCTTCCACCAACCACATCAGCCATTGCAAGTGAACGTCCGACACTATTGATTCGCACCCGCGCGTTCTGCCCCTGGTTCTTGGCGCCGTTGGTGATATCAAGCTGGTAACCGTCCATGTAATGCGCTGTCGCCCATGGCGGGGTCGAGAGCATGCTCTTCGAAACGGACACTTCAACGACCTGCCCGCGCTTGGGCAGCGGATGTGCTTGTTCGATTCGTGCCGATGTCCCCGGCTCGATTTCATACTTCTCGATGTGCCAGGAGACATTGCTTCTCACATAGATCGATCGTTGTACCTGCCGCTCGAGCCGTTCGATATCTTCGCCTTGAGGCCCAATGAAGTAGGCCGAAACATCCGGATGTGCGATGACGAGAATCGATTCGCTGTTGACCGTCTTCGCCATCTTACGAATGTCCCGTTCGATGTTCATACTGACCGTCTCAGCGGAAGGGATACGACCTAATCCATGGCAATAAGGACAAGTATCGGTAAGTGTGACATCAACCGTTTCCCGTGTCCGTTTACGAGTCATCTCGATCAGGCCAAGCGGACTGATACTGGAGATTTTGGTGCGGCTTCGATCGTTTTTGAGAGCTCGGATCAATGCATCGGTGACCGACTTTTTGTCGCGCGCGTTGTCCATGTCGATAAAGTCGAGGACAATCATGCCGCCGATGTCGCGCAGTCGAAGCTGGCGCGCAATTTCGTTGGTCGACTCCATATTGGTCTGTAGAATGGTCTCGGAGAGCCCGGTGCTGCCGGTAAACTTACCGGTATTGACATCGATCGAAGTCAGAGCTTCGGTTTGGTCGATCACCAGATAGCCGCCGGACTTCAACCATACCTTCCGGCGAAGTAGTCGATCGATATCGTCCTCGATCTTGTACTGGTCGAACATCGGCTTTTCGCCGTCGTAAAGGTGGATGCGTTCAGCGAGGTGTGGAGAAATTCTATTGACTATCTCGTGCGCCTTCGCATAGTCTTCGGGTGAATCGAGGATTAATTTATCGACATCCGAACCAAAGGCATCGCGAATGATGGTATAGATCAGGCTCATGTCCTGGTAGATGAGACCTGGAGCCGGGGTGGTTCGAGCCTTAGCCAGAGTTTGCTCCCAGGTTTCTACCAGCATTTGATAGTCTTGCAACAGGTCGGTGACCTGTCGGCCTTCCGCTTCTGTACGCACAATTATCCCATAACCCGGCTGTCTGAACTTTTCGACAATTTTCTTCAGGCGGTCGCGCTCTTTCGATTCGTCGATCTTACGGGATATGCCCAGGTTGTTTGCATCTGGCATAAGCACCAGATAGCGGCCCGGAAGTGACATCTTGGTTGAGACACGGCTGCCCTTGGTCCCGCGCGGACCTTTGACAACCTGTACCATGAGCTCTTGCCGGTGGCTGACCAATTCCTGAATTGGAATTTGCCGGCGCTGACCACGGCCGCGAGTTGGGCGGCGAGCAGGCCGACGGTCGTTTTTCACAGGTGAGACGGTCTGCTTTACCGGAATATCCTGGTCAACAAAGTTAATCTCTTCGTCTTCCGCCTTGATTTCGGAATCTTCGCCGATAACCATCTGGATTTCGTCCGCAAGTTCGCCATCATCATCGGGATCAAGCGCACCATCTGAATCCGCTGTCTCTAATGAATCGTCTTCCGGTTCCTGCTCCGCTCTTGTCGGCTCGTCGACAAGTTCGATTGTCGCTGGTTCACCGCTGTCAGCAGCGTCATGATCGGAATCGACGTATTCAGGGAGAATATCGGCCACATAGAGAAACGCATTGCGCTCCAATCCGATATCGAGGAAGGCGGCATCCATACCGGGCAGGACGTTCTCTACACGGCCTTTATAGATGTTTCCAACGACGAGGTCTTCACGTTCGACTCTTAGCTCAACCAGGAGCTTATCTTCGAGAACCGCGATTCGAGTCTCGCGATTCGCAATATTGACGAGTATTTCTTTACCCATTTGAAATCGGTATCTGCTTTCTTAAAAATTATGAACTCCTACTGCTTGGGGGCCGCAGGAGCGGTGATGATGAGACTCAACTCACCGGGCTTCAGATAGCCCTTAAGACGTGCTTCATTCTCAATGCCGTCCGGACGGCTGAGATAGGCGCACTGCCTTGTCAATCTCTCGTTGTCCACATCCAGCTCTGCGAGCTGTTTGTTCTTCTGCGTTAATTCTCTTGCTTGCTGGGCTCCATAGATATAGGGCTTGCTAATATCCGACAGAGCAGTCCAGCAAATAGCCGAGGTTCCAACGAGGAGCACAGTCAACATGACGCCGCGGAGGATAAGGGAGGGGATGAACCGCTTTCGCTTGCGGCGGAAGCTGATTCCCCTGGTCTGACTGCGGTGCGCACCGCTTTTTACCATTCTCTTATCTGCCATGGTTCAATTCTCCACTAAGATAGCAACTATTTTTCGAACAACGGTTGCCCGATCTGGTGCACCTTCAAGAAGTTCGTATTTCCGGGATGTCCTACAGGTACTCCGCCGGTTAAAACTACCATGTCGCCGGTTTTGACCAACTCCGACCCTTGTGCTATTTCAATACAGGCGGACATCATCTGATCCGAGTTGAGTATCGCGCCCACCAGGAAGGGCCGAACACCCCAAACGAGAGCCAGCCGTGATACGATTTCCGGGCGAGTAGTCGCAGCAATGATCAAACTAGCAGGGCGATAGCGGGATACGGCGAACGCCGTCTTTCCGGACGACGTCGCGGTGATGATCGCCGCTGCATTCAAGCTTTCTGCGACATCGCAGGTCGCCTGGGCAATCGACTGTGTCAGGGTATCGTTTGCATCGATTCGATGGTACGCATCTTCGGTGAGGTGCTTGTAGCCGATCGATGCTTCCGTATAGTTTGCAATTCGATCCATCATCTGAACCGCTTTTGCGAAATGCTTCCCGACAGCGGTTTCCCCCGACAACATTACAGCATCGGTACCATCGAAGATGGCGTTGGCGACGTCACTCACTTCCGCACGGGTCGGGCGCGGGTTCATAATCATCGAGTCGAGCATCTGTGTCGCCGTAATTACCGGCTTCCCAGCGCCGTTCGCCTTTTTGATCAACATTTTTTGGACGACCGGGACTTCGTGAATCGGTATTTCGACACCAAGGTCGCCTCGAGCCACCATGATGCCGTCTACCACACGGAGGATGTCGTCAATGTTCGAAACAGCTTCGTGCTTTTCTATCTTGGCGATAATCGGAATGTTCGACCGCCGGGCTTTGCAGAAGCCTCGAACGATCGCGACGTCTTCCGCAGTACGGATGAAGGATGTGGCTATCCAGTCGACTTTTTGGTCGATGCCGAAGCTGAGGTCTGCCAGGTCCTTATCGGTGATTGCTGAAATCGGGAGCGAAACGCCGGGAGCATTGACACCCTTTCGGCTTTTAAGGATGCCGCCTGTGACCACCCGTGTCGTGATATAATCGTCCCCGCGTCCGATCACGACCAATTCCAGCGAGCCGTCGTCGAGCAGAAGCTGCGAGCCAACCGGAACCGATTCAACCAGCTCTGGAATAGATACACTCACCTCTTGCGAGGTCCCGATCAATTCTCGCGTTGTGAGTACAAGAGTCGCACCTTCAACAAGCTCGACTCCTTCGCCTTCGACAATGCCGGTTCTCACTTTGGGACCTGAGAGGTCGAGAAGTACGGCCATCGGACGATTGAGGTCTTTGGAGATCTGACGAATACTCGCAATCACCTTCGCATGCTCCTCCTGGGAGCCGTGTGAAAGGTTGATACGGGCGACGTTCATTCCAGCTTGAGCCAGACTCTGAAGGGCCTCCGGGGACGATGTGGCCGGGCCGATCGTACATACAATTTTGGTTCGACGCATTTACAATTTCATTCCAGGCTGGGGAGAAGAGTACCAAAAAAAAACTTGGAGCAGCCTGAAAACAACTCAAGCTATCCTATTATAGCACTTGTGTCTAAACATAGGCAAATCAAAACCGGAACCGCGCCCTATTCCGGAATGCCTTTTGCAACGAATTCTTTGAGCGCGAGCTGCCAGTTGCGTAATAGCGGCTTTCCCTGCAGCTCACGAACGTATGGGCGCAATACTGAGTATGCCGGGCGGTTGGTGGGCGACGGCCAATCCGCGGACGAGATCGGATTGACTGTAACATTATTCAGGCCGGCAAGTTTGAGCATTGTCTGAGTGAACTCGAACCAGGAACACGAGCCGCTGTTCGCCACATGGTATGTCCCGAACATCGGAACCTGGACGATATCCGCTATTGCCAGCGCAAGGTCGTCCACATACGTCGGCGACCCGACTTGATCGGCGACGACATTTACTGATGGTTTCGTCCTCGCCAGCTTCAACATAGTCTTCGGGAAGCACTTTCCCTTCGGTCCGAACAGCCACGACGTGCGGACGACATAGCACCGAGGGCACGCTTCTCGCACGAGCTTTTCACCAAGCAGTTTCGAACGGCCATATATTCCGAGGGGATTAGTTTCATCGAATTCAGTGTAGGGGGCCTTCTTGGCGCCGTCGAATACATAATCGGTAGAGATAAATAATATTCGCGAGCCCGTCTCTTCGCAGCAGGATGCGACGTTCCAGGCTCCAACTGAATTGACTCGATAGGCAGTGTCAGGATCCAGCTCGCAGCCGTCGACATCGGTCATAGCCGCTGCATGAACCACCAAATCGGGCTTGAATCCGAGAATAGAAGACCTCGTAATTGAGTGATTTGTGATATCGGAATCGGCGCTTCCAAGCGCGATCACTCGATGCCCCAAGAGACTAAAGCAGGTGCAGACCGCAGTGCCAAGAAGCCCATGGCCCCCGGTCACAAGAACACGCATAACGATGCCTCCAAACACTTCCCGGCAGATCGATTTTTGCGTATTATACTTGACTGATGTATACACAAGTCAGTCAAAAAATAGGCATACATTTTGTCGCGAAATATTTTTCCCTAAAGACCATCAATTAAACAGCCGATAATTTCGCTTGGAAGGCGAAATTAGTCGAAAGAGAACGTTTAAATCGATTGTAAGCCACCAAACAAGATATAAAGGAAAGTCTACGGACTGCTAATTCTGTAGTTGAAAGAAAACAAGATGAACATCAGAAAACTTACATGTAACGTGCTCTTTGCGGCATTAATCGGAGTATGCGCCGCAGATTCCAACATTGCCAGCGCGCAGTCGACCGGAGAACTGGCCGCAACTGCCACGGTCACGTCCTCGGCCACTTTGACCCTGTCGAACCTGAGCGGAAACGTCTCAACTTTGACCTTCGCCGGAACCGGCGCCACCAGCCTGTCGGCATCGGAAGGAACGATCGATGTCGGCGCCCAGATCACGACGACTGCTGGAAATTCGTCCGCGATCATTCAGATCGCAAGTGATGCAAACCTGGTTGGTACGGGTACCGGAACCGGCGAAGATGCAATCCCTTTCACCGATGTGACCTACACAGCGGCTGATGCCGGCGGCGCTCAGACTGCGACATGGAGCCATCCCGCACTTGGCGGCGGCGCGACTTCATGGTCGACATTGGCGGCTTTGACACCGGGCTCGGGCACCTACCTCGGCCATCAAGTCTTTACCCTTGCCGTTCCTGCAACTGCGGTGGTCGACACTTACACCGGCAACGTCTACTATCAAATTACCGGTTTTTAATCGTCCTTTCTGATAAAATCAGCCGATCTGTGAGCCGGAAAACATAAAAATGTAGAAACTGTGCATGAGTTGTATGGAATAACCTACCATAGAACAAGTAAGCACAATCAGAGCGAGTTTTGAGAGGGCGCGGCGAAAATTAGTATTTTTTGCCTTTAGTGCAGCCATGATGTCGATTTGCTGCATCTCGAATGCGCAGTCGGTCGAGCTGCACTTGTCCTTCTCATCACTCACATTTACCGATACCGATCCACTCTCCAGGCTGGACATCCCGGCCCAAGAGCCCCCCGTCGCGGCGTCCATTACTTACGCCGGCCCCGGCATCGTCAATATTTACATGCTAGCCGGCGGAGATCTTACAGGAGCGAACAATGGACGCCCTATTCCAGCGAGCGATATCTATTGGACCGGCATCGGCAGCGGATACGAAGGCGGCACCCTGAGTAAAACATCCGCGACGGCTGCGGCGACCGGAAATCTCGCCCAGGGCGTCGGCGACGGCTGGCGTTTCTATTTGAAAAGCGGCATCTACGACAGCGACACTTATTCGGTCTCTATTACGGTCATGGCAACAGCTGAATAGTTTCATGTTAGAAGATTTGGAGTCTACAAGTGCATTACCGATTGCAGCTTTTTTTTGTACTTCTTTACCTGGTATTTGTTACAGGACTTTCGCCGAAGCTTGACGCGGATGGGCTTTCGTTTAATGTCACTCCGATGATCACCGACCTCTCAATCGAGCCCGGCGCGAGTCAGACGGGATTGACTTCGGTGCGTGACAACAATGCCGTCGGCTCGCCTCCAATCAGGTTCAAGGTTAGTCTGCGCGATTGGACTCTAGACCAATCTGGCCAGCCGACTTTCGCCGATCCTGGAACAATGCCGGACAGCTGCGCCCCATGGATGACAGTCACACCGTCGGAACTTTCAGTCTCTCCAGGACAAGACCAGTTGGTACGTTATACGGTTACGGCTCCTCCTGGCTCACAAGGGTCCTATCACTGCATAATTCTCTTGACGAGTGCGCCGGAGCCGGCGATAGTACACAACACCAGTGTCAATGTCTGCGGATGTATCGGCAACACGGTGTATGTTCAGGTGGGTCCTCCGGTATATCGCGCTAAGATAACATCTCTAGCCGTCACAACAAAGAATGTGGCTTTGACGGTCGAGAACACCGGATCCAGCTATGTACGGCTCGGGGGAGTGGTCAAAATCGCCGACTCCACCGGCAATGTCATTCAGCAGATCAAAATTCCAGGGTATGTCGTCCTCCCCGGTTCAAACAATCTCCGAATTGTCACCATGGACACGCTTTCCGATCTGCCTTCTGGAGCATACACAGCAACGGCGATTCTCGATTATGGCGGAGATGCCCTGCTTGGGGCGCGGATCCATGTCAACATCCAGTGATTCCGGAAGATATAGCGGGGTTGCTACTCTCATCAGCATGGCGGCGCTTCTGCTGCTTGCGAGAAGCGCCGGCGCGTCGGGCTTATTCACACCAGCGGCACAAACCAAAGCTGACACAACACCACGGTTATGTGCGCCTCAGGCAGTTAATCTGGCTCCGACGATTTTTGCTGCGACGCTGGAGCAGTCGGCTGCCCCGCGGCGCCCGCCAATCAGCCCGGACTGTCTGGCGCCGATCGCCGATGACCCCTTTCAGCCCGTTCAAGCGGCGGTAAAGAAGCCGTCGATGCCGAGTCTCGCTTTGTCCGCTGTACCTTGTGCCGTGCCGACACTGAGTCTGGAAGGGTCCCGTCACCAATCGGACAGCTCGTACGAACCAGCGCTGCAGCAGCCGGAGTTGAATACGGCTGCAATATCTGGCCCATCAATACATGAGGCGCTGGACGAAGATGACGGCAAGATCAGAATTGAAGTCTACGATCTGAGCTCGCAACAGTCGCGGACGGCGGAATATGACGACTCGGAGCCGACCGCGGTCGAAGCGCCGCCGACTGTAGCCGCTGCTCCCGTTGCAGTCGCCACCCCAATTTCGGCGTATGTGCCGGCCCAGGAGATGGATGTTTTCCTGGTTCAAAAGCCGATCAATCCGCATTCTTTGAGAAATCTCAACCGAGGATTCGGAGGTCTGGTTCCGGTCGCACAGGGCCCCCATCCAATTCTCCAGAACACGATTGCCGGCGCCGCGGTCTACTCCGACTTTCCCGGTCTGGTGCCCCTGGACATTACAATGGGCGGCGAAATCGATTCTCATCAGTTTCAATCGCATATCGAACCGCTGGATCTTCTCTCCAGCAGCTCGCTTTCCCGCAACAGCCTGGTTGTCAACGACGGCGGGAGCGGATTTGACCTGGGCAGCAGCGATCTAACGGTTCCCGACGTCGCAAGCGGCCTCCGCTTTTTCCGACCGACCAACGCCGGCCACGGTGTCGAAGGAGTCGGCATCTACCAGCGACTTGGATCGACCGGCATGAATCTGGTGCCCGGCGTTGATACGGAGATCAACGAAAACAAGAATGAAAGTACGGACTTTGCCCTGGCCGCAGATTCGTCGGTGCGGCTGACTCAGCAAGATGAATCAAAGGGCTGGACATCTCAACTCTTTGCCGGTTGGAACGCGGCGGACAAGCAGCAGCTGGGCAATGCTTATGTCGCCAAGCAGTTCGGCGATACGTCGCTCTTTCAAAATGTAACTTTGTCATCGGGGTCGGACGACGGCTACACATGGAGTCAGGGGTTGAACAAAAAGATCGGCCAAGCAAACCTGCTGATGGCCACTTCCTTGACCCGCCTCAACGGCAGTTCACAAACCCGCTCCGGTATCGGTATATTCAGCCCGATTGGCAGGAACCTGTTTTCGGTAAGGTGGGACGATGAAAGCAATGCCCAGACCGGAGACTCGCAGCACCTCTCTCAGCTTTTCAGCACCTATGTCTGTCCGCTGCGGAACGGCAATTTGATTGTCTTGAGCGACAACCTCCTCAATGAATCCGGCACTCATCAGGAGAACGAAAGCAATATCAGCAACTCATGGCAGATGGGGAAGATTTGGAGTATGCAGCTCGGTGTTAGCCGTTTCTGGGAAACCGGACAGGACCGCCTTAACGCCGCAATTGGATTTTGGGCGACGCCGCAATGGCAGGCGCGACTGCTGTTCGGCCCGTCCGAGGGAGTTCTGCCCGATCAATCGCATTCGTCCGTTTTCGGGTTTCAGCTAGTGAATCGGTTCAATCTGGCCACCTATTCCACCGGGACGGTCTCCGGTTCGGTATTGATCGACGGTCTCCCAGCGACGGAGCCGATTGAAATGATGATGGAAGACCGCACGACAGTTACAGACAGGCATGGGAAGTTTAAGTTCGACCATGCGCTGGCCGGTTCGCACGATGTCGGCTTCGATATGTCCAATCTTCCTGCAACCCTGGACCCGGTTAATAAAGACCAAACAATTGTGGTACAGCAAGGCAAAACGGCCAATGTACTCTTCTCCGCCTACCGTATCGGCAGTGTCACCGGGACGATCGGTGTGGGCGCGGATGCCTTTGGCAAAGTCGATCCAACCGCCGGAATAGGGATCGTCATTACCGACGAACGGGGCAACGAGACGACCAGTGGGATCAATCAATCGTTCCTGCTTGGAGGCGAGCCGCTCGGCAAACATTACATCAGCATCGTCGCAAGCAGCCTCCCTCCGGGTTACAGCGTCTCCGGCGACCAGACCCAGCAAGTCACAGTAATCGCCGGCACCACCACCCCCGTCTTAGCCTTCCAAATAGTCCCCAAAATCCAGCCAGTCCAAATGAACGACCTCAGTCAGTAAACCACGCGCGGTCTTTGTCGGTCGCTTGACCAACCAGTATTCTGGTCGTGTCCGCTGTTTCCCGCTTTTGGACGTTTTTATTCGTTCGAACGTCTTCTGGGCACGGACTGTGACCGTTGCAAGCGATTACCGGGGCAGTGCACCTGCTGGGGCGATTTCGTTGGCAAACGTGTTACTTTTTTGGTCAGAACACGACGCATTCGTAACCCTACGGAGGCTAAAGAGGCGGAGGATGGTCGATGAGTAAGACTCCCCGAGTAACCGAGAAGCTCCACCCACGGTTTGGGTATAATTGGGAATGCAAACTGCTGCGGCGATAGAGACTGATCAATCGGTTGTCGATAAAATCAGACGGCTTTCCGAGACGTTCGAGGCGCGCGCGGAAGAGGCCGATCGCAGCGGACCAATGAATGAGATTGTCGAAGGAAATATCCAGCACCTCAAGAGGATGGGCTTCTTCGGATCGACGATCTCCGCCGAGTACGGCGGAATGGGTAACAGCAGCGACGAGGCAAGATCGTGCTTGAAGCTCCTTGCATCGGCCTGCGGAGTGACGGCGTTCACCCAGCAGCAGCTTCACGCCGGCGGCAATTTTGTGGAAAAATGCGAAGATGAAGAGCTGAAGCGTGAGCTTTTGCCGCAGTTCGCTCAGGGTAAAAATATCTGCGGAGTCGGCTTTTCCCACTTACGGCGCTCCGGTCCCCCGGTCGTAACAGCGGTACGGACAGCAAAAGGATTTGTTATCAACGGAACCATCCCCTGGATCTCCGCCTGGACATTGTTGGACTCGTTTATTTTGGGCGCTACTGTCGCTGACACCGGCGGCATTATCTTTTGCTATCTTCCGATCCGTGAGTTCAGAAACAACCTGTTCGCCTCGACCCCAATGCGGCTGAGCACAATGGACGCTTCGGAGACGGTCGAGCTTTCCATCACTGACCTTCCCCTACCCGCCCGCTATGTCCTTTCAGAACATCCGGAGGGCCAGATGGCGCGCAACGACTTTCGTGGTCTCGCCGGGCACACGGAGATGCCGCTGGGATGCGCTCTTGGCAGCGCATCGTTCATTCGGAGGCTCGGGATCAAACGCGGCAAGCCGCACCTTACCGCGGCCGCCCACAAGATCGAAGAGGCGGCGGCGGCGGCGGAAGAGTCGGCCCTGCTCTGGAACGGCACGCGTTTTGAGGAGCCTGGATATCACGAGAATGCGCTGAAGGCTCGGACCGATGTGATCGCCCTGGCCGTTCATGCTGCAGCAGCGGCGATCGCGGCACTGGGAGGATCGGCGCACCTCACGACCAGCCCGGCGCAGCGCCGCTATCGCGAAGCCGCGTTCTATATGACGCAGGCGCAAACGGAGGATATCCAGATATCGCTCCTGGAGAACTTTATTGGCAGTTGATTACCCAAGGGGTCATAATAAGCCCGGCCAAAACAAGGGCAAGGATTTAGAGAAGAAGGGACAGGGACAAATGCAGGAACTGCCAATGGCGAAACAAGAGCCAGACGAAGCATATCCAGAGGAAAATCTCACCTATATCGCTTACGGAGAGCGCGGCGAAGATGTCGCGTTCGAACTCATCGACAGTATCGAAGAAGCTGTCGAGATCTACGAAAGCATGAAGGAAGACGGATTTAAAGTTAAGCTTTTCCAAGCGCAGGAACTGGAAATAGTCGACAACTGACGCCGGCTAAGCGAATATATTTTTGACGAATGTATGCGGCTCGAAGGCTTCCATGTCTTCGGGCTGTTCTCCTG
>PLAD01000054.1 GCA_003134215.1 Armatimonadota bacterium | reverse complement strand
CTGTACGACGACTCCGTGCAGTGTGCGCCTTGCTACAAATCGTCCTGCACGTTGAAAGGAGACGATTTTAAGAAGTGTCAAGCCGCAGTCACGCCGGAGCACACCGACGCAGCCGTACGAAGTCTGATGCATTAAATAACCGGGTCGTAGTCGAGGAAAACGCCGACATTCGTCGGTGTGACATAGACCAGGTCCCCGACCGTATAGCTATCGGAGTAATACTGGTCGCGGGTGATTTCCGCCGCGATCGGCTGGCGATCGTCGAGACGTTCCAATTCGACACGCACTATTGGGCCGACGGGATTTATGTGCTGAATCTTCGCCTCGATCGTTGCCTTGCCGTTCCGGCTTTTCGCGATCGTAATATCGTGCGGACGTACGTACCCAACCACCGGGACATTGTCTTGGTCCGACGGCGCGGGAGAGTCGACTTTGATCTCGCCCATGGAGACAGTTCCATTATGCACTCGTCCGTGAAACAGATTGACCCGGCCAAGGAAGTTGTACACAAAAGGGTTCGCCGGATGATCGTAAACTTCTTGCGGCGTACCGATCTGCTCTATCTTTCCATGGTTCATAACCACAATCCGGTCCGCGACTTCCAGGGCTTCTTCTTGATCATGTGTCACAAAAACGCTTGTCATATGCAAGTCGTCATGGAGTCGTCGCAGCCAGCGCCGAAGTTCCTGCCGAACACGAGCGTCGAGCGCACCAAAAGGCTCATCGAGCAGCAGAACTTTAGGCTCGATAGCGAGGGCGCGCGCGAGTGCCACCCTCTGCCGCTGTCCGCCGGAGAGCTGGGACGGATACCGCTTCTCGAGGCCCTCAAGCTGGACCAGTTTCAGCAGCGAAAGGACAATCTCTCGGATCTTCGCATTCTTTGGACGGGTAGCCCACGGACGCACCCGCAAGCCGAAAGCGATGTTTTCGAAGACGGACATGTGGCGAAAGAGGGCATAGTGCTGAAAAACAAATCCAACATTACGATCGCGAGCGCGCTTGGAGGCCTGTTCCCCGTCGATCACTATCGAACCCTGATCCGCTGTTTCCAGACCGGCGATAATTCGCAGCAGCGTCGTCTTCCCCGAGCCCGAAGGACCGAGTAGGGCAACAAGCTCACCCTCGTTTACCGTCAGGTCGACATTATCGAGCGCAGTGAACTTGCCGATGTGTTTGGAGACTCCTTGAATTTCGATGCTCATAAGTGCTTGCTTATTCCGTTGCTTCCGCGAGCAGACGCGTGCTCCGGTATTCTACGATAGTTTTAACGATCAAAGTAATTAGTGCCAACATGGCCAGCGCCGTTGCCAGTGTATAAGCTGTGGTAAAATCGAAATTTTCCATTCGAGTTTCGATCTCAAGCGGCATGGTGTTGGTGACTCCCTGGATCGATCCGGAAACCACATACACTGCGCCAAATTCTCCCATAGCGCGTGAGTTGCAGAGAATAACCCCGTAGATTAAACCCCATTTGATATTCGGTACGGTGATTCGCCGGAACATCTGCCAGCCGTTCGCCCCGAGCATCAATGCAGCTTGCTCCTCGTCCGTGCCCTGCGACTGCATCAGCGGGATCAGCTCACGGGCAACGAAAGGAAATGTGACAAAGAGGGTTGCTATCACTATGCCGGCCGGCGCAAAGACGATTTTCCAATTGTGCGCTTCCAGCCATGGTCCTAGAACCCCTTGGTGCCCGAAAAGAAGTAAGAAAACCAGACCGGCGATGACCGGAGAGACAGCAAACGGTATGTCGATCAAAGTGATCAAAATATTCTTGCCCGGAAAATTGAACTTCGAGATCGACCATGCGGCCGCCACCCCAAAAACGACGTTGAGCGGAACAGCAATTGCCGCCGCCAATAACGTCAGCCTTATGGCCGAAAGCACAAACGGGTCCTTAAAAGTAGCAAAATAGGTGGCGACCCCGCCCGCAAATGCTTGTGCGAAAACTTCAAGCAGCGGGAGCAAAAGAAATCCAACCAGAAATATAATTGCAATCAGCGTCAGGATTATCCGCACCCAAATCGGCTTGGTGACCGAGCGCCCGGTATGACGTTGTTTCAGATTTAGTTTCGGCGCTCCTGCCATCCTTTACCTCGCCTCCTGATGCCGTGAAGCATAGCGCTGAATTGTATTGACGAGCAGCAGCAATACGAACGATGTCACCAGCATTACGACTGCCAGGCCGGTGGCAGCAGGATAGTCGTAGTTACTCAGTTCATTGACAATCAACTGGGGCACAATTTCGCCCTTGAACGGCAAGTTGTTGGAAATGAAGATAACTGAACCATACTCGCCTAGCGCGCGGGCAAAGGCTAGAGAAAATCCGGCGATTGCCGCCGGAAGCAAAGTCGGGAGGAGTACCCGCAGGAACGTCTGCATTCTGCTCGCGCCCAGGCTCTCAGCCGCTTCCTCCACCTGTCCCTCCAGGTCTTCGAGAACCGGCTGAATAGTGCGAACAACATATGGAAGGCCGATGAAAATAAGTGCGATGTAAACTCCTGTCGGTGTGTAGGAGATCTTTATATTGTGCGGAGCCAGGAAATGGCCGATCCAGCCTTTGTCCGAGTAGAGCGCGGCAAGCGAGATGCCGGCGACCGCAGTCGGCAGGGCGAACGGTAGATCGACGATAGAATCGAAAAACTTTCGAAATGGGAAATCGTATCTGCCAAGCACCCAGGCCACCAAAAAGCCGAAGAAGAGATTGATCAGGGCCGCAGTAAACGATGCGCCAAAGCTTAGTTTGTAAGCAGCGATCGCCTCAGGGTCAGTGACGATCTTAACAAAATTCGGCCAGCCAAGTTGGCACGTTTTGAAAAAGAGCGTCGTGAGTGGAATCAGCACGACCGCGCTGAGCCAGAAAATTGTGAAACCTAATGACAGGCCAAATCCCGGTAGTACATGGTGCTTCCGGGATTTGGTAGTCTTCGTAGCTTGTAGAGCCGCAGACATAAATAACTATTACTTAGCGTATATTTGATCGAACACGCCGCCGTCTCCGAAGTACGTCTTCTGGACGTCACGCCAATCTCCGAACAAGGTTATGTCGAAGAGCTTGATCTTCGGGAACCACGCTCCGTGGCCTGCGGCTGCGGATGCAAGTCGCGGACGATAGTAATTGTCTGCCGCGATCTTCTGACCTTGCGGAGAGTATAACCACTTTAGGTAGGCCTCTGCAACTGCTCTGGTGCCGTGAGCGTCAACATTTTTGTCGACTACTGCAACCGGTGGCTCGGCAAGGATGCTGATCGAAGGACGTACAATGTCGTATTGGCCGGGAGCAAGTTCGTTAACAGTCAGAAGAGCTTCGTTTTCCCAGCTCAGCAGAACGTCGCCCTGCTGTTGCTGGACGAAGGCATCGGTTGCCCCGCGAGCGCCTGACGGTAAAATAGGAACATTAGCGTAGAGAGCTTTGACAAAAGCTTTGGCTGCATTCTGATTGCCATGCGAGGCTTTTAGCGCGTAGCCGTAAGCTGCAAGGAACGCCCAGCGCGCGCCGCCGCTGCTTTTAGGGTTCGGGGTGATGATCTGGACACCTGGTTTGATCAGGTCGGCCCAATCGTGAATGTGCTTTGGGTTTCCCTTGCGTACAAGGAAAACAATTGTCGAAGTATACGGGGTGGCATTGTCAGGCAGTCTCTTTTCCCATCCGGGATTAATCAATCCTGCATCCTGGATCGC
>PLAD01000323.1 GCA_003134215.1 Armatimonadota bacterium | reverse complement strand
GAGCAGTTCGTGATTATCGTCGGCAGGCCGTACGTATGGAACCAAGCCCTCACCAGATGATCCGAGGAAGCCTTAGAAGCAGCGTACGGACTGTTCGGCGCGTAGGGAGTTCCCTCATGAAACGCCGGTTCGGTCGGAGAAAGCGTTCCGTAGACCTCATCTGTTGAGACGTGCAGGAACCGGAATCGCGTTCGGCTCGCCGGGTCAAGGCTTCTGTAATATGGCAAGGCCGACTGTAGCAGCGAATATGTTCCGATGATGTTTGTCTGCAGGAAGGCATCCGGGCCGGAGATCGAACGATCTACGTGGCTTTCTGCTGCGAAGTGGGCTATCTCATCAGGCTTGTACTTGACTAAGAGCGCTTCCACCAGTTTCGTATCGCTAACGTCACCGTGAACAAAGACGTAACGGGGGTTATGCGATATTGACTCGAGGTTTGCCGGGTTACCTGCATACGTGAGTTTATCCAGGTTAACAACCCGAGCATCGGTAGTTTCGATCAAGTGATGGATGAAATTGGAGCCGATAAACCCTGAGCCGCCGGTAACAAGGATCGCTGGGCTAACGCTTAACAATATGTACCATGCCTTTGATCAGCTTTCCTATAGGCCCTTAAGGATATTGAAAACACCCCACGACGTAAACAAGTCATTTACGTTGAGCTGTTGCCTGGCATCCGGTACGACTATCAAATCTTTGTCCTGAAGCGTAGGATTGTCTGCCACGTTGCCGAATTCCTCATATTTGCCGTAATCGATAATCGTCGTCACTTCTTTACCATCAGCACCCGCTCTTATAAGACGTACTTCGTGAATTCGCGCACCCTCTCGGGTTACTCCCCCGGCTTGCGCAAACGCATCGGACAATCTCATTGGTCCTTCATTGCCGCCGGGCTGAATAAGGGGCTGCAATCCCGGACTGTCGACCGCACCAACTACAGCAATTTTTTGAGTATTAACTGGAACAACGACGAGATCGTTCGGCTGTAAAGCGATATTGTCGCCGTTATCGACACCATTGACTAAGATCGGATAGACGTTTGCGTGGAGGGTTTGTTGACCTCGAAAGACAGTCACATGCGTCAGCATGTTTTGATCAGTCGCGCCTCCGGCGAGCGTGATAGCTTTGGCGACTGTATTAGCGGCACGGACATCCAGAATGCGCGGCGCCCCGACACCACCTGTCACATAGATCGGCTGGGGACGTAAAGCAGTAACTACAATCGTCACATCAGGATTGACACAAAACTGCGTCAGCTTTTGCACCAACTCATCCTTTAATTGTTCAACCGTCTGGCCGTTCGCATTGATCGTTCCTAACCGCGGATACATAAAAGTGCCATCCTGGCCAATAGATACTGTGGCTAAACTGTACTTATCCTGCGGCGTCACCGAGATGCTAATCGTGTCTCCTGGGCCAAGTACGTAGGCGGAAGCATTATCAGGCGAATACATCACTGCACTCGGCGGCAAGGCGGAGAGCCCCCCTGTAAGGTCGGAAATCGGCGCGGTTCCAGAGATATTGCCTAGAGTTGCGCCGGTCACCGGCGCAATGGGTGTCTGGTCCGCGCCAACTCGCGCGGCGGCGCATGACAGAAACAATAATAATAATGGGACGTTAACTTTCATCTGAACCTCTAATTCAATTGGCCGCCACGTGTGGGCCGCCTCCGATTTTCGCGGGGAAGGCTAATCCTTTGCCGAGTTCAATACCGTGCCGATAATGGGTGCACGGCAGTTTTGCAGAAGATCGAATGCCTTTCGGGCATTTGCTCGGGATGTTAAACCTGTTCGGCTTACAAAGATAATCCCATCTACCTTGTTTGCGAGGACAGAAGTTTCAAATCCGGCAAAAACAGCCGGCGCGTCAACAATAACGATATCCGCTCTTGCTTTTAGACTCGTCAGAATAAACTCGAATTTCTCTGCATTCAGCATATCTCCGCGTCCGATCTCTGCGTCCGCTTCACCACCCGGAATCAGACTGAGAGATGAACAATTGTCAATTGGCAGAAGTGCGTGCTCTGGCACAGCCCCGTTTCGCATCAGACCGGCAAGCCCTTCGTTATTGTTCTTGCCGAACATAATGTGAAGCGCTGGACGTTTTACGTTGGCGTCGATCAAAACTACTCTTCGTCCCTCTTTTGATAGGGCCACGGCAAGGTTAGACGCGACCGATGTTGTGCCTTCATCTCTCACGGTGCTCGTGATCAGCAGCGACCTGATGGAACTTCCGACACCAAGGTATCCGAGCGAGTACGCGAGTTCACGGTATGGTTCCAGGTCACTATCTCCGCTGAGGGACAGTTCCAATACTTTGGATGCCGGCAGCCTTTGTAAAACGGGTCTGCCGAACAACTCTTCGGCGTCGTAAGAATCGCGAAGCCGACCATCACCGGTATCGAGGAGAACTGCGATAATAAATCCTGCAAGAGCGCCCACAAGTCCAGCTACAACTGAATAGAGCATCGGCCTCGGCGACATTTGCTTTTTAGGGACAACAGGTGCTGTCAGGAAAAGAGCGTATGTCTGCTCTGCCGGAAGTCGTGCCTGCAGTTGAGCATTCTGGGACTGAAGCTGCGTATAAATCGATCGCAGTACATCGATATCGGCCTGCATATCTTCCATTTTCCGCAGGGCGTCGGGCGTCGACTTGACGGCTGCTTGCAAATCGCCGATCGATTTGTTAAGTACTTGTTCTTGCACCAGGTCCGAATCTATCTCGGCCTGAGCCGAGAATACGTTTGATCGAGCGGTTTCACGCAACGGATTTAGTTCTCGCGTGCCTCCAGACAAAATGTAGGCGCCAGAAGGAGAAGTATCAGATCTACCACCGCCTTTGAGCGAGAAGGACAAGTTCTGGCTTTCCTGCTGACGCTCGTCAGCCATCTGCTGCTTGATGATGTCGATCTGATTCTGGTTGTCGATCATCTGCTGATCTTTTGGCGTAAATTCGGACGACAGCTGTATCCGCTGCTGTTCCAATTGTTCGAGCTGAGCCTTATCGTTTTCGATCCTCGGGTTCGATTCAAAATTCAGACTCGGGACGATACTCGGATCGAGCGTTGCCACCTGCTGCTTGTAGTAGGCTTCCTGCGCCTGCGCAACGGCGAGCGACTTTTGGGTATCGACGAGGGAGTTCTTCAACACGTACAGTTGGGTAACCGCTTGAGACGTCTGAGTGGCCGGGTCTATCGACCCCAAGCTTTTCGTATAAGCGCTCTTTGCAGATTCCGCCGCATCCAACCGTGCGCCTACCGACACCATCTGGTCGTGGGTCGCCTTGGCCATTCTGCCGACAACGGTCGAACTCTGTTGACTCATCGATTGGTTGTAAACCAGTACGAGTGCATTGATCATTTTAGCGGCAAGCTTCGCGGATGGCGCCAAAGCCGTCATATCGAGTATTTCGTT
>PLAD01000410.1 GCA_003134215.1 Armatimonadota bacterium | reverse complement strand
TGCTGCGAGGGCAGGCGCATCGTTGACGCCATCACCAACCATTGCGACGACGCCATTCGATTCGCTGGTCCACTTGTTGATGGTGTCCACCTTTTCCGATGGCAGCAGGCCGGAGAAGAAGCGGTCGATCCCCACTGAGAAGGCGATCGCGGCCGATGGTCCGTAACGGTCGCCGGTCAACATGGCAAGTTCGATTCCAGACGCTCGCAAAGCAGCTAATGCAGTTTTAGCCTCCGGTCGGAGTGTATCCGAGAAGGCTGCAACAGCGACGATATGGCCGTCAACAGCGATGAGAACCGCCGTTTTTCCGCGCTCTGCAAAGTGGTCCAATGCAGTGGACGCTTCACCCGGAAGATCGATTCCAAACGCGTCAGTATGACGATGATTTCCGATTACTACCCTGTGTCCGTCGACATCCGCCTTAATTCCGCGCCCCCAACTACTGGCGAAATTATCGGCTGCGTGGAGCGGCGCTGTTTCGTTTGTAGCGGCATCGGCGAACGCTTTTGCAAGTGGGTGTTCGCTTGGCCGTTCTGCGGAAGCGGCGAGAGTGAGAATTTCCCCTCGGTCGAACTTCCCAATGAGCAGAATGTCGCTCAGAACGATCTTGCCTTCAGTCAATGTGCCTGTTTTATCGAAAATTATTTTCTTGATTAGTTGTGCTCGTTCAAGGACAGCGCCATTCCGGATTAAAATCCCCAGCGAAGCTCCGCGTCCGGAACTCACCATGATCGCTGTGGGAGTAGCAAGGCCAAGAGCGCAAGGGCAGGCGATAACTAAAACTGAGACGGCAGGGATCAGCGACTGTGCAAGGGTGCCGCGGAACGGAACGAGATGAATAAGAAAGGTAACGATTGCAACGATGAAAACCGCTGGGACGAAGACGGCTGATACGGCGTCGGCAGTCCGCTGGATAGGTGCTTTGCTCCCTTGCGCTTCCTGGACAAGGGTTACGATCGAGTTTAGCATGGTCCCGGAGCCGACGGCGACGACTCGGTATAGAAGGGAGCCGCCTGAATTGATCGACCCGCCTATTACACGGCTGCCGGGTCCCTTTTCCACGGGAAGACTTTCTCCGGTCAACAACGACTCATCGACAGCCGACGATCCATTGGTGACGACACCGTCCGCCGGAAGCTTTTCACCGGGCTTAACGCGCACCAAGTCACCGGGCTGCAGTTTCTTGATAGGGACCAAAGTTTCAATGCCGTCGGCGCTCACTTTCGTCGCGCTCGTCGGCAGCATCTTGGACAGTGACCCGATTGTTTCCGCCGCCGAATGCCGGGCCGCCGCTTCCATTCGCCTTCCAATGAGGATCAAAGTCACAATTGTCGCGGATGTCTCGAAGTAAAGCTGGGGATTACTGGACAGCAGCAGCTCGAACATGCTGAAAGCGTAAGCAGAAAGGGACCCGACAGCAATCAAACTATCCATAGTCGCCGCGCCCCCATGAATGAGCGCTGACCACGCGCCGCTAAAAAACTGACGACCACAGACGAATACGACGAGGGCGGAAGCTGCGGCGATAATCCACGCGAAATGCTCAGCGAAATGCTCCGAGTACATTGAAACGAAAATTATCGGAACAGTCAAAAAGATTGCGACAAACAAGTTTGGATTTTCGTTTACTTCGCTTATTGGGACCTCTGTTGTTTCTTGCCCGTTTTCTACGGCGGCAGCGCCATATCCGCTTTTAGCGACAGAGGCTACGAGACTTTCCTGGGAAGCGGTTAGTGGGTCATAATGAACCGACGCGGTATTTGTAGCCAGGTTGACCGACGCTGAAGTGACCCCTTGAACCTTAGTTAACGCTCGCTCGATTCGGCTGACACAGGAAGAGCAATGCATGCCGGTAATGTTCAGCATGATTACCGCTTCGTCGTTAGCCGGAACAGTTGCGCACATTTGTTGATCAGGCGCTTTCCAACGGTGTCGCAGAGTAGCCTTCTTCGTCAACTGCAGCGATAAGGTCGGCGATTGTTACCTTAGCGGAATCTGCGTTGAGGGTTGCTTGCCCGCTTTCCAGATCCACAGTGACATCAGATGTTCCAGGCAAACTTGAGAGTGCTCGGCTGACATGGCCGACACAAGCCGAACAGGACATGCCTTCTATTTTCAATTTTCGTGTTGTCATATTAATATGTGTACCCGATTTTCCAAAGTGCAGACCAAACTCGAATTAATGACTCTCATTGTAAGGTGGTTCCACCCCCCCCTGGCCAGTAAACGAATTTGCTGCCTTGGGCGAGTTCGCCGAATAAAGTTGAAGGAACGTAGTTCATGAATCTTTCATTTACAAAAAGGTATTACTGAACACAGTGCTTGCGTATCAAGAGCGGAGTGCAACGCCGGATTATAAAGTATCGATGCTTTGACCGGTAGTCCGGAGGAGTGTTTGACAACGTCGCTAGTTTCTCTAATTAGTTTTCTCGCCATTCTGCAAGTTTCGGGCGGTTCACCGTCATCGGGCACTTCTCCAGTCAGTTCTTCGTCACCAAGCGCACCGTCAGAGGCTGCCGGTACTGGGGGTTTAGCTAGCGGGGCATCAGTGAGTACGCCCGCAAGCATTGTAGGGCCGGCTACGGGAGTGACTGCATCGGGGCAGACTGCTTCTGGTCAGTCGATTACATTGACTCTCGATCAGGTGGTCAATTATGCCATCAATACGAATACTAACGTGATCCTGGCAAGGCAGCGGCTCGCCGAAGCAGGTGAAGGCATCAATGAGATCAATGCGCAGGGCAAACCCCAGCTCAATTCGAATGTTGCAGATACCTATTCCACGTTTGCCGAGAGCTCATCATCATTTGGCCCGGTCGTTTCTAACCCGTCAGTGCCCACAGGCACGACAATTCCAACTGTAACAGACCAGGCGGCAGATTTTTCTTCCGCATTCGGCCTTGGAAGTTATGAGTCGAGCGGCAGCGCATTCGGGGGCACGACTGCTGCTCCTTTAGGAGCTACGGGTACCTCCTCGACTCTTCCTGCAGCAAATTCAGCGGCTCCAGGTTCGAGCAGTTCAACAGCCTTGCCGGGCATAAACTCTGGAACATCGACGAGCGGAGCAACCGGTACAATGGGGGCGTCCGGCCCGTCGTCGCCAGTAACAACACGAGGATTGGGATCGTCTATTGGTCCTGCGACACTCTCTACCGGCTCTATCGGCTTAAATGCTCCCGGGACAACGCCAGGAAATACCGGCGCAGCCGGGTCGTCCTCGAACTCGGCTCCTGGAGCGTCCGGTGCGGCCTACCAGTTAACGCCAATGCCGCTTATCCTGCAAAACTACGTAACTGAAACGAGCGCCCCGCGAGTAGTCGCCGATGAGGTAGCACAGACTTCGACAACAACGACTTCTGGCTCAGGACCTGCCAGGACGGCCGAGTTACAGTCGGCTAATTCTAAAAGCTCCGATGTCGAAAACAACGCTCAGGCAACGACTGCGACCACTTCGACTGTAGCCAACCAGGTTGTAGGCAAAGAAACGGTCAATAACTACGGCGCACGAGTCAATTTGTCGCAGTACATAGATGCATTTGGTATTCTCGGCGCAGCGAGGGATGTGGAGAAGCTGACCACCAATTTCTACGACATCGATATAGACCGAACGCAAAACGAGGTCGCTCTCTCAGCAAAGAATTTGTTCTTCAACGTTGTTCTCGCACAGCAACAGGTCGCGACTGAGCAAGAGCAAGTAAACGATTCGCGGGAAAGCGTCCGCGTTACCGCTGCCCTAGTAGAACAAGGGCAGGCCGCCGGTTTCGATCTTCTGAGTGCCCAGACCACTCTGGCCAATAATCAACAACTGCTGACATCGGCCCAAAATCAGCTTTCATTTGCTGTAGCCAATTTGGATTATCTGCTGGGAATTAATGCGGATACACCTATCAACCTCGTCGAGCCCCCGATCCCGTCGCTGGATCAGCAGATCGACCTAAGCCAGACGACAAACGTTGCGCTGCAGCGTCGTCCTGAAATTTTGCAGGCGAATCAAAATATCGTGATCGCACAAAAGCTTGTTAAAGTTGCGTCGGAGGGCCTCACGCCGTCAATTGGAATTGTAGGAACTTACGGCTACAACAGCAATGCGACTCTGACCGGACCGAACAATGAAGGTCTTGTCAGCGCCCAGGTAGCAATACCGTTCGATGACGGCGGGGCGACCCGCGCACGTGTTCGTAATGCTAAAGATGTTTTGCAAGGCCAGGTGACCACAAGAGACGAGGAAAAGCTCAATGTCACGCTGGAGGTACGGCAGGCTTACCTTAACATATTGACCGCCCAAACCGAAGCGAAAACCGCTCAGGGCGGAGTCGATCTTGCAGTGGAGACGCTCCGCGTCGCCAATGTCCAATATCAAAATGGACTAGGTACCATTTTGGATGTAGAAAACGCGCAGGCGCAGCTAGCCACTGCACGTACGAATCTGGCAAATGCGCAATATAGCTATCAGACAGCCCTGGCTACTCTGGTTCGAGATATAGGCAGCCGTTAGATTTTCGGTCGGCCTTTATGAAAGTTTGTTTGTTGTATGTGGATAGTTAAGCTAGCACTCAGTCGACCGTATACGTTCGCGGTTCTCGCCCTGCTGATCCTGCTCCTCGGAGTCTTCACGATCACGAGAATGGCAACAGATATCTTTCCGGTGATCAACATTCCGGTCGTATCGGTTATCTGGAGCTACAGCGGCATCGACCCGAACGACATGGAAAAACGGTTCGTGTCGTTGACCGAACGCGCTATGACGACTACCGTCAACAATATAGAGCACATTCAATCCGAGTCAGTCACGGGTGTAGGCGTCGTTAAGATCTTCTTCCAACCCGGCACCGACATGGGCGAAGCCATCGCCCAGACGACAGCGACTGCGGAAACAATCTTGCGGACAATGCCGCCTGGTACAACCCCGCCGTTTATTATCCGTTACGATGCATCTGACGTGCCGATTATTGAAGCGTCCATCACCAGCGACTCTGAGTCGCTCGCGGCAATTAACGATTACACGACGAACTTTATACGGACGCAGCTAGTCACCATTCACGGCGCGCAAATCCCCGCCGCGTATGGGGGCGTGAGCCGCGAGGTTATGGTGGATATCAATTCCCAGGCTCTTTATTCCAAGGGGCTGTCGCCTCTGGACGTTAGTAACGCGATCAGTGCTCAAAACCTAGTAGTCCCTTCCGGAGACATTAAAATCGGATCACACGATTACCCTGTCTCAATAAATAGCAGTCCGCCGAGTATTGAAGAACTTAACGACTTACCGATTAGGCAGGTCAATGGAGCGACTGTCTTTGTGCACGATGTCGCGCAAGTTCGCGACGGATCTGCGCCGCAGACGAATGTAGTCGACCGCGGCACGACCAAATCTGTTCTGCTGACGATTCTTAAGAGCGGCGATGCATCGACCCTGTCGGTTGTTCAGGGTGTTAAAGACATGCTGCCCGGGATCATGAAGACCGTACCTCCAGATCTCAAAGTTAATTTGATCGACGACCAGTCCATTTTCGTTAAGGCGTCCATTCAGGGTGTAGTTACGGAGGCCACAGTCGCTGCTTGTCTCACAGCGACGATGATTCTGTTGTTTTTGGGCAGTCTACGCAGCACTTTTATCGTCGCTGTCTCTATTCCGCTTTCTATTCTGGCATCGATTATCGTGCTTGGTGCGATCGGCCAAACATTAAATACGATGACGCTGGGAGGTCTCGCACTTGCGGTAGGAATCCTTGTCGACGATACCACGGTTACTATAGAAAATATAAACCGTTATCTTGGTTTGGGGAAATCGCTTCACGACGCGATCCTCGACGGCGCTGCGGAAATCGCCACACCGGCGCTGTACTCCACACTCTCCATTTGTATTGTGTTTCTCCCGGTCGTGCTTTTGAGTGGAATCGCTAAGTTCTTGTTCGTCCCGCTTGCGGAGGCAGTTGTTTTCGCAATGCTTGCTTCGTATGTATTGTCACGTACCGTAACTCCCACTTTTGCCGTGGTGCTTCTCAAGCATGAAGCCGACCTCTATAAAGAAGAAGCCGAAGAAGAGCACGCTTTAGAGACCGGTTCGGAGACGGCCCATCCGAATGGAACATCCACTTCACATAATTCGAAAAACGGAAGCTCCGGTCCAAAAGGCCATATACGTAAAGGGCATGAACGCGATGGTGAGATTGTGGCAAAGATCAAAAAAGGCGTTGTCTGGCGGATCCACAGTGGATTCAACCACAGGTTCGCTGCCTTTAGGTCTCGCTATCACGACGACCTCCAATGGATCATGGGCCATCGCCTTATAGCGGCCGTTGCTTTCGTTCTCTTTTGCGTGTTCTCGTTTTGCCTTTTTCCATTCGTCGGCCGCGACTTCTTCCCTACAGTCGATACCGGACAGATCATGCTTCATGTCATTACGCCGCCCACGACACGAATAGAAGCGACCTCTGCGCTGTTTACTGAGGTAGAGGCCGAAATCCGACAGGTTATCCCGAGTAGCCAGATCCAGCTAATAACGGATAACGTCGGATTGCCCAGCAGTTTCAACCTGGCATTCGCAACTTCTCAGTCCTTTGGGACGTCCGACGGAGATATTACAGTCGCTCTTACACAAAAGCACGATCCTTCGGCCGAGTATATCAAGAGACTGCGAAATGACCTCAACAGTAAGTTTCCGGACTATACATTCTATTTTGAGCCGGCCGATATCGTCAGCCAAATATTGAATTTTGGTTTACCGGCGCCTATCGATGTCCAAATTGCAGGCCCTCCGCGCAACCAGCCGGCTAACCTCCTCCTGGCCCAGCATCTTCTGAGCCAGATCAGAGCGGTTCCTGGCGCGGTAGACGTACATTTGAATCAGATTGTCGGTGCACCGGATGTCCAGATTAATGTTGACCGCGATCGTGCAGAACAAGTTGGTCTTCAGGAGAATAGTGTAGCTGACAGTCTTCTTGTCGCCCTCGCTTCGAGTGGTACTGCCGCACCGGATTTCTGGTTGAACCCACAGAATGGCGTGCAGTATTCGGTCGCAGTGCAGACTCCTCAGTACTCGTTAAGCGATCCTGAACAATTGCTTGATATTCCCATCACAACAGCATCACAAAAGACTCCGCAGCTTTTGGGCAATATAGCGACTGTGTCGCACGGGACGATGCAGCTGTTAATCAGCCACTATAACATTCAGCCGGTTTTCGATATCTACGTCTCCCCGCAGGATCGCGACCTTGCCGGCATCAATTCGGACATTCAAACGATTGTAAGCAAGGCGCAGGATACTCTACCTCGAGGCACAACAATTGCTATTCGAGGACAGGTCACAGACATGAACGCCTCGTTCACTGGACTGGGGCTCGGGTTAATCGGTTCGGTTATTCTCGTGTATCTTCTTTTGGTGGTGAACTACCAGTCGTGGTTGGATCCGCTTGTTGTGATTTCAGGCGTGCCGGGAGCGCTGTCGGGAATCCTATGGATGCTGTTTATCACCCGCACTACCTTTAGCGTTCCGGCGTTGATGGGAGCAATCATGACCATCGGCGTGTCTACCGCAAACAGCGTACTTCTGGTAACGTTTGCGAACGAACGTCGAGCGGACGGACTCAATGCCGTCGATGCGGCTGTCAACGCGGGCTTCACCCGGCTTCGTCCGGTACTTATGACTGCCTTTGCGATGATCATAGGAATGCTTCCGATGGCCCTTGGACTGGGAGACGGCGGAGAACAGAATGCACCTTTGGGACGCGCAGTTATCGGCGGCTTGATCGTTGCGACATTCAGTACGCTGCTAATCGTCCCGGTCGTATACAGTGTCTTAAGAAAAGCGCCCCCCGAGTCCCTCGAGGACTTCGCCGGCGACGACAGTCAACAGGAACTACCTGGCGATGGCCAGGCTGCTCATCACGCGGTTAACGCAGGGCAGTCTCAGAGAGGTACGGCATAATATGGCGAACATCATTGAAAAACAAGACAACCGTGAGAACACGGACATAAATTCCGACGGCGCACATGCGGGCCCTCCACCACGAAAGAAGTCTAACCCGAAGTTTAACGCGGTGATTATTCTCGTCGTTCTGCTCGTCCTTCTGCTTATCGGGATTATTCCGCGAATTCGGACAAACCAGGAGATCGATCAGGCAGCCAAAGGTCAGTCTTCGACGACTCCGACTGTGCAGACGGTACACGCGAAGCCGGCGCCTCCGACAACTACACTTGATCTTCCGGGAAAT
>PLAD01000119.1 GCA_003134215.1 Armatimonadota bacterium | reverse complement strand
AAGCTGCTCTTCACCCATGGCCGACCTGGTCATTGCTGTAGCCGTCTGATAAAAAACACTGTTTCCGTAGCCGTAACCCACTGGATAGAAGCCCGACGAACGCAAGGCCCAGAATTCTTGGCCGGTTAAGGTGCTGACGAACGGGTTCGGATTAGGAGCTTTGCCGAGAACTGTAATTGCCGTTCCAACCAGCGTGAATTGAAGCAGGCCGGATCCCCAATCATGCTCCGATTCATGTTTTTTGACACCTATAATTCCTTCCGCACCGAGAAGACGCGCCTCCTGTTGTATGCGAGAGACGGCAAGGGTACGCAGTGAAGACTGCGCCTCGGTAATAACGTTAAGTTCGCCGGATGAAAAATAAGGCAGCATTTGCCAGCCGAGATGAAAAACAGAAGTCCCCGAGACCTGTGCGATGGGCACGTAGCCGGAAGCTTTCGACGTAAGGAACTCATTGACGCTTAAGTTGGCGCTAAACGGAGAGCGCTTGTCGGCTATAATTGCCTGGAGGCGCCGCTCGGCCTGTCCGGGGAGTCCGCCGGCCATCAAGCTTTGCCGGCTTTGTGACTGCTCCACTTCGCGGTTAAGCTTTTCCCATGCTTTCGAATCGCGCTTTGGAGGCATAGTTAAAGGTTTTTAAACTCCAAGAAGTTCTGCAGGGCAGAGTAAGCATGCTCGTTTCGGTCGGCGATTTTCTGAATCTGATCGCCGACGAGGTTCAGCCACGACGGAAGCGGTAAAGGTTCAGTCTTCAGCGTGATTCCGCGAACGACTTTTCTGTGGGATGCTTCCAGACGATGTCCATCCGAACCGATGGCAAGGACATAGATATCTTCATCAAGGGTCAGTTCCAGCGAGACGATCTTCTTTTCGGACGAAAACAGTCGAATAGGTTTACGTTGAATGACTAGCTGGTCAAGCGGAATCGTCTCCTCCAAGAGCCCGGCGAGCAGCGGGAGGAAGTCCCGTTGATCAGCGGCGTATGTTTTTGCAAGCGCCGCGGCAACACCTAATTTTTCCCAAGAACCGTCCGTCTCAGTCGTCATACATTGGCCTCATCAAGTAAAGTATTCGGAAACGCCCCGCTCCATCTCGTCCAAAAATCCGGAAACGTCTTTGAGACACACCCTGGATCATTGATGATTAGATCGTCAATCTTAAGGCCGGCGACCGCAAAAGACATCGCCATTCTGTGATCGTCGTATGTGTCTATTGCTGCAGCTTTGGTTAATCCAGGCTGAATAATCAGGTAGTCCGAACCTTCCGTTACAGTGGAGCCGATTTTCCTCAGTTCCTTCGCCATCGCGGCGATCCGATCAGTCTCTTTCACCCGAAGCGTCTTCAACCCGGTTAATCTGCTTGGTCCGGCAGCGAATGCCGCCACGACCGCTATAGTCTGTGCCATATCTGGAATGCTCGATGCATCGAAATCGATTGGCTTTAACTCTGATGGGCCTGATACAGTGGTTGAACTAGCCTCTCGTAGTACGCTGCATCCCATCTGCTCTAAAACGTCAACCACATGAATATCGCCCTGCATCGACAAGGTTCCAAGGCCTTCAACAGTAACCAAACCCCCAGTGACCGCCGCGGCGGAGAAGAAATAGCTTGCATTGCTTGCATCAGGTTCGACATCGTATTCCCGACCCAAGTAACGTTGGCCGGCCGGGATAGTGAACGACCTATAATTGTTGTTAGTAGCTGTAACTCCAAAATCAGCCATCATTGAAAGCGTCATGTCCACGTAAGGTTTTGATACGAGATCGCCGTGCACCTCGATCTCGACATCTTCCGCAGCGTAGGGCGATACCATAAGCAGCGCGCTGAGGTACTGACTGCTCATAGTACCTTCGATCAAACAAGCGCCGCCTCGTATGCCTCCCCCGTCAACTGTTACCGGAGGGCAGCCTGTTGCAGATGCAGCAGCTGTCACTCCGAGTTGCTGCATCGCGTCAATAAGACCTACAATTGGACGTTGGCGCATTCGGGCGATGCCGTCCAGAATCACCGAGCAGCCCTGCGGTGCAAGTGAAGCCGCGGCCGCCAGAAAGCGTATCGTCGTGCCTGAGTTACCGGCAAAGAGCGCAGAGGAAGGACAAACAAATTCGCCCCCGCTACCGGCGATTATCGTCCGATCTTCTGGAAGAATATCGATCGATATACCAAGGTCGGTAAGGCATTTCGACATTACTTCAGTGTCGTCTGAAAGCAGCGGTGCGTTTAAAATTGACAGCCCATCCGCCAAAGCTGCAATCACAAAAGCGCGATTGGTGATGCTTTTCGAGCCGGGAATGCGAATTTCGGCGGACACGGGGCCAATTGGCGCCAGGCGGATAATGTTCGGAAAGGGCATTATTTGTCCATTGTAGCCGAGCCGCGACTCGGTGTCAATAAACCGGGTCGAACGCGCCTTTAATTAGCTGTATAGTCGGAGCTCCTTCGTTGGCAGAGTTGTAGACACAGATGACGTCGAACCGACACTCGGTAGATTGCAGCCCATGCCTGTCCGTGTAGGCGCGTGCCAAACGTGTAAGCTGGCGTCGTTTGGTAACAGTAATCGCTTCAGTGGCATCGAACCTCTGAGATATTCGTGTTTTCACTTCGATAATGCACAACACGTCGCCATCCCATGCCGCTATGTCGATCTCTCCGCGGCGCATTCCACAGAACGGTCGAATATTAGTGTCGATAATTCTGTAACCGATCCGTTCGATATAGGATACAGCGAGAGATTCTCCGTCGGTTCCAACGAGTTTGTTGTTCAAAGGAGAGAAGGCCGGACCATGGTCGATATCGGTGAAAAGGACCTGCGGTGAATAGGGCAGGGGCCGTGCTTACGCAGCGCCTTGAGGTGGTGCGCCGATCCATAGCCCTTATGTTGATCGAAGCCATACTGCGGAAATATGGCAGCATATTCACACATTAATCGGTCACGTGTAACCTTGGCTAGAATGGACGCCGCTGCAATTGAAGCGCTCAGCGCATCGCCGCCGACGAGCGCGACGTGACGACAGGAAGACATAGTCGGCACTGGGAGGCCGTCGATCAAGAGTGCAAGCGGGGTGACGGTCATTGCCGTCACTGCTCGGTGCATCGCTATATGCGTCGCCTTAAGGATATTGATGCGGTCAATTTCGTCGGAGTCGACTATCCCAATCGCATACAATGTTTCACTAGCGATGAGTCGCTCGTACGATTGCTCTCGCTGTTTTGCCGTGAGCTGTTTAGAGTCGTTTATTCCGTCCAGGCAGAAATGAAAGGGGATGATGGCGCACGCCGCTACTACCGGGCCGGCTAAGGGTCCCCGTCCGGCCTCGTCAACCCCCGCAATGGGAGTCAGGCCTTCAGCTTCCAGCGTTCGCTCGTATGACCAGAGGTCTCTTATAGAACCTACGGCGGGCTCATTTGCGAGCGGATCAGCGGATTTGTTGAACCCGTGCGAAGGGGTAGAAAATGCAGACTGCTCGTCCAACTAATCGATCCTCAGTTAACGGTCCCCATCGTGAACTGTCATTGCTGTCGTTGCGGTTGTCGCCCATGACAATCAACTCGCCGGAAGGAACCTGTCCAGGCGGCGACTTGTCGATCTGTACCATGGTTTCCGGGTCCGGGACAATTCCATTGATTCGCGTTCCACCATCTGACGGATCGCTCAGCACAACATCGCCGTCGGGCGCAAGCTTCATGTCATAATCCGGGTCTTCGGCGAAATAAGGCTCGTCTAGTCTCTCTCCGTTTCGAACGACATATCCAGGATAAATCTTAATACTAGCGGACGCAGATCCGTCGATTTTCTGTGCGACCTCGGAGGGCGTATAGTTCGTCCATTTCTTTCCATCGTAGACGGAGACCCCGTTGTCGGTGAACTTCAGATGCTGTTCATCCTTGCTATTAGGGTCGGTCGCCGAGAGACTAAAATAAGGTCGAACATCGTCGTGTTGATAGCGCTGGTTGTTAATGACAATGTAGCCGCCGTGGACCACAATTGTGTCGCCAGGAAGCCCGATCAGTCTTTTAATATAGTCAATATGTTCATCGCCTTGCGTCGTCTCTGCTGTCTGTGCCAACGCTTGCGGCGGGGCGTTGAAGACGACGACATCTTCGTGTTCCGGTGGATGTAACCGATAGATGAAGCGGCTGACGAGAATGTGATCGTCTTCGATCAATGTAGGCAGCATGGAACCCGACGGTATATAAAAGGCTTTGACCACGAACGGCTGGATTACCAAGAACACAAGGACGCCGGCAATGAGCGCTGCTTCGACTACTTCAACGACCGCGCGTACAGCCTGTCCCGGCATCCTGATGAATAGGAGTCGAGCACCTGTCAGCGCGGCCGTAAACCAGACAATAGTGACAACGTGGAGGTCGGAAAGACCTTGAGTTAAGTTCGTTAAGTCCATGCAGTAATTCGATTGACAGTACGCCCCTGGAAAAAGGGCGAACTACACCGATGTTTTTACCTTGGTATTAACGAACCGCTTTTCTTTGATGCGTGCAGCCTTGCCAACCTTAGAGCGTAGGTAGTAAAGCTTTGCGCGACGCACGTCGCCGCGACGAGTTACTTCGATCTTGTCGACTCGCGGTGAGTGAAGCAAAAAGACTCTCTCGACTCCGACGCCGCTGCTGATTTTACGCACTGTAAAACAGTCGCGGGCGACGTTCCCTTGCTTCGTCGCGATGACGACTCCCTCAAAGACCTGGATTCGCTCCTTACCGCCTTCGATAACTTTGACGTGGACACGGACGGTGTCACCTGCGTCAAACAAGGGGACAGACTCCTTGGCCTGTGAGCGTTCAATTTCAGCAATCAACGGATGCATTTAATACGACCTCTCCTTCAAGAACTTCCAAATACCTTACAATTTATTCGAATCGATGTGTCTGCGCCACAGGTCCGGTCTTTTGGTTTGAGTACTTTGCTCTTGCCGCCTTCTCCGCCACGCCGCAACTTGTTCGTGATGTCCTGACAGCAATACATCAGGCACCTTCCAACCTCTAAAATCCGCAGGCCTGGTGTACTGCGGATATTCCAGCAAATTATCCTCAAAGCTTTCGCTGCTCAAAGAATCAGCGTTTCCAAGCACGCCCGGCAACAGCCTTACCGTACTGTCAATCACGGCAAGCGCTGGAATCTCGCCTCCCGTGAGAACGAAATCTCCGATGCTCAGCTCTTCGTCGACTAGATATTCACGAACTCTCTCGTCAAAACCCTCATAATGTCCACAGATAAGGATCAGATGATCCTGTGCCGACAGTTCTCGTGCCTTTTCCTGCGTAAAGGTCCGACCCTGCGGCGACATAAGTAGAACGATCGAATTATCGCGACGAAGCGACTCTACAGCTAGAAAAAGCGGTTCCGGCTTTAAAACCATTCCGGCTCCGCCGCCGTAAGGCGCGTCATCTACCGTCCGTCGTCTGTCGTGCGTAAAATCGCGGAGGTCCGTCGCCTCGATCTCAACGCTTTTTTCGGCACGAGCACGGCCAATTATACTGTTGTTCAGCGCCTGACGTACGAAATCCGGAAAAATCGTTATAACATCGATACGCATTGACGCGTCACCTGGTTCCAACCTTGTTCGATTATTCGATGACGAGCGCCGCTGCGTCTACAACGGTTATGGTGCGATGTTCCAGATCTATTTTGCGGATGAACGCCTTTACCGCCGGTATCATCACGCCTTTGTCCGTCTCATACACATCGTTTGCAACGCCGCTGTGTACGACAGTAAGATGGCCAAGGCTTTCATCGTGACAGTCAACGATCTGTAGACCAATCAGGTCGTCGACGAAAAATTCGTCTTCGGACAGCGGGAGACGATCCGCACTGCTGCCGAAGACAAATTGTCCCACCAACTTCTCTGCGCTTGTCCTGTCGTCGACTCCGCTTAGTCGAACAAGGTAAACATCCTTCGGCTCTTGCCTTTTGGCCGTGATGATGTCATAGACTTTTCCGATATTTGCGTCGGGGCCAAGCCAGATTTGCATCCGGCCGGCTTTGCCTCCCACAGGCAGAAACATTTTCGCCGAAGTTGAAGTGACCGGCTTCAGCTTGACGGTTCCCTGAACCCCATGTGCACCAACGACAACACCTGCCAGCGTATCAAATACGACGCCTTCTGCGACGCCAGACTTGTCGTCAGTCGTGACTCTGTTCTCAGGCAATGATTTCAACGTATACTTTTTGCTTATCCTTCATCGCTACAGCCTTGGCGACTGTTCGCAGGGCATTAGCTATTCGCCCTTGCTTGCCGATTACCTTACCAAGGTCAGATGGAGCAACATGCACTTCATAAGTGATCGCACCATCCTTTGCGACCTCAGTTATAGTGACATTGTCAGGCTCATCCACGAGCTCTTTAACAAGATATTCAATCAGTTCTTTCAACTCTGTACTCACTCTCAGTCTGTATGTCTACAGGCACTCCTGAACGGATAGGAAATCGACATCCGGTATCCGGTCCAATGTCCCGCTCATTACAGAACATTCCACGTGCGACACAACATTTCTACCTTTATCAAGGGATAGTGCGTTGTGTTGCTTTGCGCTTGAAAGTCCCGGCGATAAATTAGGACTATCTGTCTATGCGCGGTTTTTTTTCTCAAAGCCTACAATGTAACCAAGGCTCTGAAAGCTGCGAATCTTACCTTGTATCTACTATACCGACTTCGGCGTCGCAGCTACTTTGGCTTTCACTGGACGAGCTTCTTCTCTCGCCAGCAAGCCTTCCTTCTTTAAGAGCGCCCCAGCGGTATCTGTCGGCTGCGCTCCTCGCCCGATCCACAGTTTCGCCAGATCCGGGTCTATTTTGAGTTGAATTGGTTCGACACAAGGATTGTAATACCCTAATGTGTCTATAAACTTGCCGTCGCGTGGGGCTCGGCTGTCCGCAACCACGATCCTGTAAAAGGGTCGCTTCATCGATCCCATTCTTTTAAGTCGAATTTTTACTGACATATGTTATCCTCTTTACTATTACACTATCTATTGACTGTGTGTCAAATGACCTCCGAGTTTTACCTGAACGGAAATCCTTTACGCTGTTTTTTATTTTTCTTGTTTTGTTTGTTGCTGCCTGCATGCTTTCCCGCAGCTGCGGCTAACGCCCCTGGCAAGTTCGCCGGCCTTCGGCTGCCCGCCTGGGCGCCGCCCATCATTGTACGCATCATCAGTCGCATTTGATCGAACTGCGTGATAAGGCGATTGACTTCCTGAACCGATGTGCCGCTTCCAGCAGCAATCCGCCGGCGTCGCTGCCCATTCAGTAATGCCGGCTCCTGACGTTCCTGTTTGGTCATGGATAAAATTATTGCTTCTATCCTTGCCGTATGGCTGTCTTCAATTTTAACGTCTTTTAGCTGATTTCCAACACCTGGAATAAGACCCAGCAAATTTTGCAGGGGACCCATCTTCTTCATTTGTCTGAGTTGGTCAAGAAAGTCTTCTAGATCGAACGAACTGTTTCGAAGCTTCTTCTCCATCTCCGCTGCCTGCTTGGCATCGATTTGCTGTTCGACTTTCTCGATCAGCGATAGTACATCGCCCATACCGAGAATTCGCGACGCCATCCGGTTAGGATGGAACGCTTCCAGAGCATCGAACTTTTCGCCGGTACCAATAAACTTGATTGGCCGGTTGACGACGGTTTTGAGCGAAAGGGCCGCGCCTCCTCTTGTATCTCCATCCAGTTTCGTTAGTATAAAGCCGGTGACGTTTAACGCAGTGTTGAAGCCGGTGGCGACATTCACCGCTTCCTGACCCGTCATCGCATCCAGGACCAACAAAATCTCGGTCGGCTGCACTGCCGCCTTAACCCTCTGCAATTCCTGCATCAAGTTATCATCGATTTGCAATCGACCTGCCGTATCGATTATCACGACATCTAAGCCGAGCTTAGCTGCTTCTGCAACACCCTGACGCGCGATCTCGGCCGGGTCAACCTTATCTCCCAACGTAAAGACCGGAGTGTCAACCTGGCCGCCAACCACCTCAAGCTGCTTAATCGCAGCAGGTCGATAAATGTCGCAGGCCAGCAAGTATGGGTGACGACCCTGTTTGCGGACAAAGTTAGCCAGTTTGCCCGCGTGAGTCGTCTTGCCCGAACCTTGCAAGCCAACCAGCATAATGACTGTCGGCGCTTTCGCAGCAAAGGTTAGCTGAGCTTTGCTATCGCTTCCGCCGAGGAATTCCGTAAGCTCTTCGTCAACAATTTTAACTACCTGCTGGGCCGGGTTTAGGCCCTCCAGGATCTCTTTTCCCGTGGCTCGTTCGCGCACTCTGGCAGCGAACGACTTTGCAACCTGAAAGTTGACATCCGCTTCGAGAAGCGCTTGCCGGATCTCTTTAAGCGCTTGCGCAACGTCATCTTCCGTGAGGACGTTCTTTCCGCGCAAATGCTTCAGTGCATTTTGTAATTTCTCAGAAAGCGTCTCAAACATGCCGGATTACTTATACAAACAAGCGAACGTAACAAAAGGGGGCCGGCAGTCCCGCCCCCTTCGAAAACCTAGTCAAATATCATACCCCGAAATGCAGTAATTGTCAACTTTCCATGAGTTCAATAGTCGAGCAAGTATACTAATTTTATAACGGTAAATAGTATCTCACCTTGAAGCAGGTTTTCGGTCGCAGAGCTCGTTTACAAATCGTTCAGTTTGACATCACTAGCGAACTGTAGTCATCGCTCAGGGAATTACCAATATGAATATATTTCAGATCTTCAGTAAGACGACGGTAGAGAAGCCGCCGGAAGGCGCAACATGCCTCTATGTTCGCACGAAACAGCCTTCAGCACTTCAAGGTTGGCACTTTTCGGCTGCTGCTGCAGCCGCCCTTCCCGATTCTCTCTCGGCAACCGGACTGACCTGGATTTGGGAAAGTACTCGTACCGGGCCGCCGCTTCAAAACGTTGACGATGAAATAAACCCGGAGCACCGGCCGCGACAGCTTTTGAACATTGACAGCGCTGAAGTCTTGAAACAAGATCTGCTGGAAAAGAACCTCCATGGATTCAGACGCTTTGTTGCTCTATACGGCGGTACAGGCGACCTCAAGGCGCTTGAAAGTGATGATGCCTTGAGAGAAGAGGTGGAAAACTTCGCAGCGGGCAAAAAGTCAGCGCTTGCCGCATTGATAGTTCAGCTTGGTGATGTGGCTGCTGACGTGATATATTTCGACGATCTATCGAAAGATATCATCGACGATATTCTCTCAGCAATCGGTCAGCCGAAGATTGATTTGGCTTTCTCTATCCCCTATAAGGAGATGAAGGGCGAAGATCTGGAAACCGTCATGGAGTATCTTTCGTGTGCAGAACATGACCATTGAAAAAAACTTGTTGAGATGTTGCCGGTTTTGGTGATTTGATTCGAGTATCTAGGTATAGGCGGGCGTTTAATGATCGAGTAATACCAGATTAACGAAAGGGAGAGTTGTTATTTTAATGTTGCGTGCTATAATTGCTAGCTGTAATCTAGAAAGCCCATCAAAACGGGAGCAGAAATGCGACCGTTAAATATCCGGTGTGCTTCTTCCTGTCCCGTGCTTAGCAAACGCCGAAAGCGTTTGCCGGCATTCTCAACCGTCACGGGGCTGCGGAAACCATAGGGAGGAGGAACGAGAATGCCATCAACAGTTCGACTTTACGAAGTCGTCTACGTCGTCGCGCCTGATCTTTCAGAGGAGAAGGTGCAAGCCATTGTGGATAAATACGCCAACTTGATTACCAATCAGGGTGGGAGCGTCATCAAGAGTGACGTTTGGGAACGTCGCCGTCTTGCATATGAGATAAACGGGTTCCACGAGGGCGTATATATTGTCGTCCATTTCCGAGGACTGCCAACTGTCGAAGCCGAGTTGCGCAGAGTTTTCCGAATCAGCGAAGATACTCTTCGATATGTGATTATTCGTCCAGAGGACGAGAGCGTGCTGAATACACCGCCGCCGGAGACTCAGCAGCGATACTATCAGCAGGAAACGCCGAGAGCGCCGATTGCTGTTGTCGAACCGGCTCAAGCCGCAATTGCAGAAATAGCTGAGCCTCCCGCTGTTGAAGCGAAGGTAGAGGCTGCTGCGCCGGCCTAGCGGAGATGCTGCAGTCCATTCAGCCGTTCGAATTTTTAAACGCCTCACCCTATAAAACTAAATAAGAATTGATTTTGATTAGAGACTTTTTGATCTAAGGAGAACTGTGTGATGCTGAATAAGGTGATTTTAATTGGACGACTGGCGAATGAGCCAGAGTTGAAGTGGACTCCCAGCGGTATTCCGGTAACGACGTTTCGGCTTGCAGTAGAACGCCCTATGTCTGCGGAAGCGCGCCAATCGGGGCAGGAAAAGCAGGCTGATTTTATCGATATCGTCGCGTGGCGGCAGCAGGNNCTGGGAAAAGGAAGGCTCGTCTCCATTGAGGGACGACTCCATGTTCGCCAGTATACGGCGCAGGACGGAACCAACCGCCGTCAATGTGAGGTGGTTGTAGAGCAGTTGAAATCGCTCGAGCGACCCCGAGAGGCAGCGCAAACTACGGATCAGTTCGAGCCGCCGCATCGTGAATACGATGCGACTCCTGCGAGACATGAGACTAACGGAAGCGGATACGGGAAGTATGAATCCCGCAATGCCGAGCCGGCTCCGCGTCCTGCCGCTGCACCAGCGTATGGAGCAGCGCCTGCGCGCAATTTGTCTCCCGCACCCGGAGCTCAGGCCGCACGGCCGGTGACCGAGGAGTTCGGTGTGGATCCGTTTGCGGACGATCTTGACGATCCTTTCGCAGAACCATAAGTAAGCTAATTGAAATTCGGAGAATAAAACAATGACAGGATACTCAAACCAGCGAGGACCCGCTGGGGGAGATGGAGCGAGACGACAGGCTCGCTTCAAAAGACCGCGACGAAAAGTCTGCGCATTCTGCGTCGACAAGACAGTCTACATCGACTTTAAGAATTCGATGAAGCTGCGCAGATTCACCTCTGAACGAGGAAAGATCGAGCCGCGCCGCAAGACCGGAACCTGCGCTCGACATCAGCGCTCCCTTGCAACGGCGATCAAACTCGCCCGAGAAGTCGCGCTCCTTCCGTTCGTCGCTGATTAGACGAAGATTGCGATACTTGGCCCGGCGTTTGCCGGGCTTTTTTTGGCACCATCGGCTGCGTGACGATACGCTGAGTTCGCGTTCGCGCGGACGGGCTTGCGTCGTGGGGCCGATATCGATCGGGCTCGTCTCCATTTCCGCGTATGATGCCAGTGGCTTGCGAGGTCTTTTTAGTTGAGCAGAGCGAAAAAGATCAAGCGTTTCGGCAACGTATACTCTCGAAGTGTGGGTGACAGTCCACCAGTACCGTCGCCTAAGGAAACTGTTGGGGTGGGTAGAATTGTGCCTCGGCATCGAGCAGCGATACATCGTGTCCATCGTCAATCATCGCTCCACCGATCATAAGGAGTCCGAAGGGCGCCTGATGCCGCGTTCCGTATTTCGATATAGCAGTCACATACGTCGGGTTGATGATCAGCAATTTCATGGCTCCCCTCTATTCGTTTGGCGTCAAGGCAAATATCTATTGCAAAGGTCGAATTATAAAGTGAACATGTTCATATTTGGAGTGTACCCTTGTTATATGATATGATGAACATGTTCATTATTTTTGAAGGATAAATTTATGGAAACTTCACATTCGCGACTGACGGCAAAGGCTTTAGAGACCAGGTCTCAAATTTTAACTGCCGCGTTAGACCTTTTTGCTGCAAAAGGATATCGGGACGCCACGATGCGTGATATCGCGTCTGCAGCCGGTGTGTCGCTCGGTTTAGCTTACCGATACTTCAGTTCCAAGGAACAGCTCTTGATCGCCTTCTATGAGCGGTGCGCCGGGGATTTGCGGTTGGAAATCGAGCAGTTGCCGCGCGAATCTGTATCAAGACGTTACACGACAGTCATGCGGAAGGTATTGGAGCGGCTTGATCCGTACCGTGAATCATTTGCCGAGATGAGCGGTGTGTTGATGAACCCTCGTAATGAGGCGGGACTACTTAGCGATCACGTAAGTTATATCCGAAGAGAAAGCAGGGAACTTTTTCGCCTTGTTCTGACGGATGCGACCGATTCGCCCTCGGTCAAAGCAATCGGAGATTTGACGACGATCGCATACGCCGGCTACTTGCTGTTGTTGCTTTTTTGGGTGAACGATACTTCGGCGGAGCAATCGTCGACCGATAAACTCTTGCGTTTCGTCGAGGACATGATCGGCAGTCTGACCTTGCTTGTTCGTGTGCCTCTCTTCGTGAAATATTGCAGTCGACTGTCCGAGATTGTCAATCCGATGTTCGGCGCCTGACGTTAGGAAGGAAGTCTATGGCTCGCCGAAATATGAGTCTATTTATCGCTCTTCATGAGTGCAGCAAGCCGCTGCTTAAGCTGGAGGGGAGCGACCGAGCCGCACATCTTCTTGCGCATGATGGTGATGAGAGTTTTTTCAAAACTAAACCGTTCGAGGCACGGTTCGCAAATCTGAAGATGTTTGATTACGTCCGCCTTTTCCGCCGAATCTAGCTCGGAGTCGAGATACTCGTTCAGTCGCTTGATCGCTTCTTCGCACGAATAGAAGTCAAAAGCATCCATTTTCTCTATCACCGTATGAACAGTTCTATCAGTGGTAACTTCCGTCTTCGTAGATTCTACCGAACTTATGGACACCGTATCAGCAGTCTGGGCTTCCGCCGCCAATTGTTCGAGTTGTCTATCTTCTGATGATGCCATTTCAACCAAGCGCCGTCCACGTTCGTCAGCAATGCGGCCAATCTGTTCCAATGTTCGAAGCCTTCAGAAGAAGGTTCGCCTATTTACCCTGGCCGATAGGATCTGACATTGGCGGGAGGTCCGTGCCCGATAAGTTCTTCCACAAGAGTCGCTGAAGCAGTCTCCTGCCTCGCGATAGCCTGGACCTGACTGTCCCGATAGGAATGTTTAGTATATCGCTAATTTCTTGATATGCAAGACCTTCTAGCGTCGCTAAAGCAACTGTCTCCCGAAATTCTTCTGGGAGCTCGCTAATTGAACTTTCGATCGCTTCAATATCAAGCTTTTCAAGAACAGCATCCTCAGGGTTAACCTGGACTGTTGACCCGGGAGCACTGAGCACATTGTCTTGAGTACGATTGTAAAGGTAGAAGTCTTCCAGCTCGTCATACGACAAGGACTCGCCCTGTCTCGACTTCTTACGGTAATCGTTCAAAAATATCGTGTTCATTATTCTGAACAACCACGCTTTGGCGTTTGTTCCCAGTTCATACTGGTGAAAGAAACGAAACGCACGTAAGTAAGTGTCTTGAACAAGGTCTTCGGCGTCGTTGGAATTGCCAGTCAGTCGCAGGGCGTTCCGAAATAGCGAGTCGAGATGAGGCGCCATTTCGGATTCGAACGCGACCGCATCTGTCGAAACGACAGGGTTATCGTGGTCGACCTCCGGCGTAAGCGCGGCTTCTTGTATGTTTGCTGAAGTGGCGTCAGCCATAATTTCGCTCATTTGGGATACTGGAAGAAGTAGCATCCAAGCACTGAATGCGCCTTTTGCAGATAGGCATCTCCATGCGTTATACCTGGATTGAGACCCTTACAAACTTCCGGCGTCCGCTGCTAACTACAACCCCGTCTGAAATATCTATCAATTCCGACGGATCGACAACCTTGTGTCCGTTTATTGCAACTCCACCCTGATTGATAAGACGCTTTGCCTCGCCGCCGGTTGCAGCCATGCCGGCCTGCTGCACCAGAGTCGCTAGACGTGCTTTTCCGTCGACCAATAGTGTGGGGTCCAACTCAATTTCAGGCAGATCAGTCGGTATTTCTCGCTTCGAATGGCGACGCTCCCATTCGTCTTGCGCATCTGCCGCAGCACTTTCACCATGATAAATTGATACGACTTCCCGTCCCAGCCTCTTCTTCGCGTCCATGGCCGGAGTTATGTCGGCGTCGCACAGTTCGTGGACAGTCGCCATCGGAACATCGGTGCAAAGTTCGAAATACTGGACCATCATGCTATCGGAGATGCGCATCAGCTTTTCAAAGATGTTTAGGGGCGGCTCATCTATACCAATAGCATTGCCCTTGGACTTCGACATCTTTTCGATGCCGTCCAATCCGACAAGCAGAGGCATAAACAGGCCGACCTGCGGTTCGGCCGCACCGTTGTCTTGCTGCAGTTGCCGTCCCATCAAGATGTTGAACCGCTGCTCGGTACCACCAAGTTCCACATCGGAATTCAGGACGACCGAGTCGTAGCCCTGGCAGATCGGGTAAAGGAGTTCGTGTGTATGAATAGCGATTCCCTTCGCATAGCGCTGGGAGAAATCGTCTCGTTCCAACAGTCGTGCCACAGTTGTCTTCGACATCAAGTTCGCAATATCGTAGAGGTTTAGTTTGCCAAGCCAACTTCCATTGAAGGCGACCTTTGTCTTCTCCGGGTCCAAAATCTTATGGTATTGGTCGGTATACGTTCGGGCATTCGTTGAGACTTCCTCGATGCTCAACTGCTTTCTTGTCTCGGAACGTCCGGTCGGGTCACCGATCGCTGCCGTGAAGTCGCCTATGACGATAGTGACGACATGTCCGAGATCCTGAAATTGTCGAATCTTTCGCAATACGACTGCGTTACCGAGATGGATATCCGGAGCGGTCGGATCAAGACCCAGTTTAATTTCAAGAGGAACGCCGGTTTCGATCGATTTTTTAAGCTTGGCGCGAAACGCCTCTCGAGGAACGATTTCAACTGCTCCGCGTGCGAGAATTTCAAACTGTTCGTCAGCGGACAGGGGCAGGGACGTGGTCATTACGGTTTAAGTCTAGCATGCAGGCGCAGTCAAAGTCAAGACGGCGGGAAGGCCGGAGAATCCCAGGAGACGAAGACTGGGCGATAGCCCGTGTGATCGACTGGGACCTGCGAAAACGTGGTGGTAGCCTGTACAAAAATGAGCGGCGGACTGGTTACCCCAAATGCTTGACGCGGTATCTCATATTGGGCCGTCGAGCCATTCCAGCTGAGTGCAATTCCGCCACTCAGTCGATGGATTGCACCTTCGGGCAACGAACGGGGAGTGAACGTATAATTTGAAACAGATGGCGTCGAGTTCATTGATTTGTCGAAAGGTCGCACTGTCAGCTTATAATCGATATCCCGATTGAGCCGTGAGTGATACTCGACAGTTATGTAGATTTCACGGGAGCTGTTTGTTGCGAAAACTTCCTTGACATCTCCTCCTGGCTGAAACTCGCGCAGGACGCTGTCTCCAATGGGGTCCTTCGCGACAGCCGAGGCCGGAGAAGGTGGTTCCATCGATGCTGTCTGACCTCCGGATGGCTCTTTCAAACTAGCTTGCTCGCTGGTTTCCGGCAGATCTCCAAAAACCTCGTTCCTGCGTATGAAGCTCACTAAAAATCGGCTCATCATCTCTTCCTGGCTGACATAATGGTCGAGGGCTAGCTTTTTTGTCCGTATCATGGCCCCGTCCAGCGCGAGAGTACGCCAGTCGGTGTCGAGTCGGATAAAAGCGGCCGGGGGACCGGCTGCAAGCGTCGGATAGTACCCTTGCGGAACGGGCCAGTCACCACGGTGAATCAGGAAAAAATGAACGTGAACCTGGCTCACCCAAACCGCGCCTTCGGCTTCCAGGGCGTGGACCGCGGCAATTACAAATGAAGCAGAAGCAGAATGGTCCGGATGGTCATCGGTAGGATGGGTGACATAGATGTCGGTAGGATGGTCGGCGACAATTTGAGCCTGGATATCACCAAGAACGTTTTCGCCGCAATACGGTTTGCCGTAAGACGGTGCATTCGGATACGGGTTTACGTTTGCGCGGGAGTAATGCGACTGCCATGGATCGCTCGGCGTCCATGATGTCTCCCACATGCCCATCAAGCCGCGGTCAGGATACCCCAGGAAGGTTACGTCTGAAGCCGGAAGACCAAGCGTCTTCAAAGCAGCAAGCGCTTCGCCTTGCCGCATTTCACCATAGCGGATAAAGTCCGACGGTTTGACATCAATCAGTTTGAAATAACTGGCCACTCCGACACGAAATGCATCGCCGTTCGTCATAAACACCACATGCACTTTGCCGCCGGCCTTTAAGGTCTCCTGAATCAAGCCTCCGGTACCGAGAGTCTCGTCATCTGGGTGTGGTGAGAATATCAAGATTGAGGTTCTATTCGAAGGTGCGTTCACCGGATCAATCGCATAATCCGCTACCTCCTTGTTTCCCGCATGAATACGGTAAGCGAGGACGAGGGCAAGCAGAGTTACGAAAAGGATCGGAAGGAGGATTATGCTGGTAACCCAGCGCTTAATCTTTGGTTTTGATTGTTGGTCAATCTGCGACCGCGACGGTGACTCAGGTCGATTTGACATAGGTATTTTAACAACAGTTTCCCCGGCTGCTCGACTTCAAACAGCAAGGGATGACGGAGCGGGTGGGATTCGAACCCACGAACGAGGGGATACCCCGTTACACGATTTCCAGTCGTGCTCCTTCGACCAGCTCGGACACCGCTCCTCAACGGCCAAGATTGTAGCAGAGGGTGGTACCAAGTGTCAAGAAATACAAAACTTTAGGTTCTGCTTCACCATAAATTCGCTTGACGGAAGCTGCAAGACTTCTATCTTTACTCTCATTCACGGTAACTTGTTTCAACATGAGTGACGATATCGAGCTTGTGACTGCAGTTGCAACCTTATTTTTGGGCAGGAATTACTGCAGTGTCAGCGGACGAGCGTTGACATAGCTCTTCAGGTTGTTCATAATCTCAATGCTTCCGCGGAAGTAATCTACATCGCAAAAACTTAATATCGAGCAAAGTGAACGGAGCGTCTCGGTCAACGAGCGCTGAAATGGGAAAGTCCGGGAACTCGTAAGAGTGATCCGGCGCTGTGCCGCAACAGTAGGGGGAGCGATCCTCGAGCCTGAATGCCAGCCGTTCGCAAAGTCCGGTTTCCTGCGAGCGACAGGAAGGAAGGAACTACGCATCGTGCGTACACATTACGCGGCGCTCATGGCGCCGCTCGCAGTCTTACTGCTGCAACCATCTTCTGCAAGAGCCGATTCGGCTAACACTACAGGTGATACAGTTATCGTAATCACCGCGACAAAAACACCAACTCCCTTAAAAAAGGTGACTAGCTCGGTGACAGTCATATCGTCGAACGAGCTAAATGCGACTCATCAGCCGCTGCTTATAGATGCCTTGAGACTTGTACCTGGCCTTTATATTTCGCAGTTCGGCGGCCCGGGTACCGATGTAAGCGTGTTCCTACGCGGTGGCAGTCCCGGCGATACCCTTGTCCTTATCGACGGGGTGCCGGTCAATGATCCTAGTTCTCCCGACCGGTCATATGATCTTTCCAATCTTACAGTGGATAATGTCGACCGCGTCGAAGTGCTCAGAGGTGCTCAAAGCACACTTTACGGTTCAAACGCCACCGCTGGCCTGATCAACATTATTACCAAACAGGGTAAGGGATCTCCAATCTCCTCGTTTGCCGCCGAGGGCGGAGCGTATTCGACAGCATCCGGTCAGCTAAGCAGCCTGGGAACGGTCAACGGATGGGATTATTCTGCTTCAGGATCGAAATATGTAACATCCGGCTTTCCCTTAGCGGCCTTACAGCCGGGAGACACTGAAAAAGACGGCTATCGAAATGAAACTCTGTCAGCACGGCTCGACAAACAAATTAGCGATGCGCTTGCTTTCGACTTTACCACCCGTTACATAAGGGCTGCGGACCACTATGCCGGCTACGGTTCACTTAATGGCGCGACCTATATCGCTCTCGACGATGGAACTCATGAGTACAATAGCGAAGAAATTGTTTCTCGAGCCTCATTGGACTGGAAACCGACTTTCTGCAGGTGGAGCACCAGCGTAGGGGCTGAAAGTAATTCTTTAAATCGCGACTACCTGGATCTTCCAAATGCAGCTTATTCCTCGATCGACTATAGTACGGGGCCGGGAAACTACAATGGACGGATGTATAAGCTCTTCTTGCAGTCGAACTACCATGCAAACAGGGCAAATTTATTCACTGTAGGGGCCGAAACCGAACAAGACCGCGCACAGTACAACTCGATCGCATACGGCGAATCTCTCAACGCACGCAGTCTGACCACGTGGAGCGGGTACTTGCAGGATCAGCTTACCCTCAGTCGTAAACTGTCGGCGACTCTTGGAAGTCGGCTGGACGACATTCAACTGTACGGGCACCAGGGTACTTATCATGCTGGCCTCAACTACAAGGTTACGCGCGGAACCTCGTTGAAGGCCGATTTTGCTACGGGATTCAAAGCGCCGACCCTCTACGATCTTTACGACCCAAACTATGGCAACGTCAATTTAAAGCCTGAAACCAGTCAAACCTTCGATGCAGGAATAGATCAGGCCGTACTGAAGGGCCGCGGGAGCGTCAGCGCGACGTACTATAACGACCGCTACCTGAATCTCTTCAGTTACAATCCGGTGACGTTTCAGACAATTAATATTGGGCAGGCCACAGCAGATGGAGCCGAGTTGGATGCCGGATACAATCTGGGAGCCAAGCTGAACATCGATCTCAATTACACGTACACACGCGCCCGTGACAATTTTGGCAAAGCCTTAGATCGACGTCCTGGCACCTTGTATGCAGCATCTATTCAATATCGGGCAACAACGAAACTGAGCTTCGATGTCACTGGACAGTACGTTGGGAACCGAAACGATACGGACGGTACCGCGGTTCCGGTTGTACTTCCCAGCTATACACTTATTAATCTCGCGTCCGAGTACAAAGTAGGACCAACGGTTAAGGTCTTTGCTAGGATCGAAAACCTGACAAATGCGGATTATCAAGAGGATTACTCGTACCGCTCGGCCGGGCGCGGAATCTACGGAGGTTTCTCGACTCAGTTGTAGGTCGTTTGTAAACGCTTAAGCGCTAATGAACTTCGAACTCGAAGCGAAAGTTCTGAATGCTGTCAGCCGGCGCGCCGTTCTTTAGCGCCGGCTGCCATTTCCATTTCTTCAAAGCGGTGAGGACGTTTCGGTCGACGTCTTTGTTGCCGGACGATGTCAAAAGAGTTACGTCGAAAGCGCCGTCAGCATGGATATTCACGCTAACACGTACCGCCGATTCGTAATCGTCTTCCGTTAAATCTGACGGGATTACTGGAAGTACCTGATTAAGAGCCCGTGCCGCGGATGTCGGCCCGACCTGCACGGCAGGCGGCGAAGGAATAGGTGTTCCACGAGGCAATATTCCGCCAGGAGATGGAGAAGCGGGCGAAATTACTTGTCCGCCTTCACCTTGTTGTGAGATCGTTTCTCCGGACGGCGCCGGCGCCGGTCCGGATATTGGAGCGGTCATCGCCGACGGTCCTGTTTGATTTGTCTGCGCCGGCAATACGCTCGGGCGCACATTGGCTGGTGCGGGCAATTCAACTGCTTCGACTCTTTGGGTTTGCTGCGGCAGGCGTGGAGTCGCCTCCTGCCAATGTGAAGCGACTGCTAACTTGAATGGCGTCGGCTTAAGTCGCCTGTCGGAAGGGAGAGGTGTGTGCGTCAGACTATAAGCGAGCGTCTTTGCTGTTTTGCGCGGGGCGAAATATTGCACGCTAATTTCGATTGGCTGTGTGCGGTCGATAACACGGCGAGTACCTGTGAAAGCAGAAAATAGGGCCCATCCAACGACATTCACTGTTACCGCGACAACGAGGGCAAAAACAAACCGTGTCACTGCCTCGGTTCGATTAGATGTGTGCAGGTCCGATTGAACTGGTCCACGCCGTCCTGTTGCCCAGAATCGGAAATTACTCGCTGACACTGCTGTCCCCGGAAGAGACGGCGAGAACAAACTTACCGATACCTGCGTTTTTTGCTTCGTCAATACAGCGAACTACAACGCCCTGTGGTACATCCTGGTCGGCATCAATCGTGACAATTTGATCGGCGACGCCCGGCCTGTTTGCTACTACATGCAGAAGGGCTTTACTCAGGTCGGAAATCGGCAGCGACCTGCCGTCCAGGAAGACATTCTTGTGCTTATTTACGCTAATTGTGATCTGCGGAGCGCTTTGGGAAGTTGCGGTATTCGCGCTGGGTAAGTTGACGTTGATTCCACGAAACTTGACCATGGAAAAGGACGCTAGGATAAAAAATATCAGCATAAAAAGAACCGTATCAATCATCGGAATGATCTCGATCCTGGTTCGCTTAAGCTCTGTGGGCCGTTTGAATTGCATCGCGATCCTCTTCTCGCTGACCGTCTACCAGCGGCCTGAAATGTATTTTCCCTTGTTCGATTCGTCGGCGATTGTTAAGGGCGTTTATCAATGACGTTGCTCCAATCTCCGTATCTGAAACGATGCTGCGAAGCCGGGCGCTGAAGTAGTTGTAGAAAATAAATGAAATCATCGCGATGATGAGACCCATTGCTGTGGCGACCAGCGCTTGTCCGACTCCTGGCAGTACACCATTATTGCTGCCGCTTGCAGCTTGCGCACTAACAGCGTCAAAGGCGCCGATCATACCGACCACGGTGCCGAGCAACCCAAGCAGTGGAGAAATAGTTGTGGTCGTGTCGAGAATAGGGAGGAAACGTTCCAGTTTGACAAAATAACGTTGCCCGGTCTCCTCGACAAGGCTCTCAACTTCGTCGCTTGGTTGGTCTCGATGTCGTAAAATAACCACTATACAGGATGCGAGTGGGCCGCTGCGATTTGTGCAGACATCGACTGCATCGTCAAATCGGCCGTCTCTCACAAGCGCAATAATACGTTCGATCTCCACTTGCGATATCCGGCCGGTTTGACCGAATGCCAGCAGTCTTTCGATGATCGTGAATGTGGCGACAAAAGACAGCGCCAATAATGGATATACAACGAAGCCGCCCGCGTGGATCAAATGGCCGAGATTATACATGAGTTCTTTCAACACAAAACGACAAACGAGTTCTCTATTTTACCTGTTCGGGCAGACGACCAACGTTATCAATAATCACAATGGCCGGTCATAGTATGGATATACATTTATGCGATCAACCTTTCCCAGCAAATCTAGCAATGTTCGTGTAATTGGCGTTGTATGCTTCGCCATATTGGCGGCCTCCGTGTGGGATCTAAATAGACTCTCTGCTTCTCCTATTTTCGTTCGTGACGACCTTGGCAGGAAAATCGTTCTTCCGTGCCGTCCGCAGCGAATTGTCTCTCTCGAGCCGAGTGTCACTGAAGAATTATATGCGGTCGGCGCCGGCGGGAAGCTGGTGGCGGATGACTACTACGCTGACTTTCCCGCGCAGGCGAAATATATGCCGCATGTCAACGGCATGCTGCCCAGTCGCGAAATGATTGTCGGCCTTCATCCAGACCTCATCGTTCTCTTTGACCAGACTTTCACAGCTTACAAGGCGGATCAATGGTCGCAGCAGTACGGTGTGCCCGTCTATGTGACTAATGCCGGCACCTACGTCGGGGTGGAACACGATATTGCAAATATTGGCGGGCTTTTGGGAACCGCAACAGACACGATGAGAACGATATCAGTAATGAATCATACTCTTCAGGCTGTTCGCAAAGCAGTCGCGCACAAATCTCGACCGAAGGTGTTTGTGACAATTTGGGACAAGCCGCTCATGACCGCCGGCAGCGGAACATTTATGAACGATTTGATCGATATTGCCGGCGGCGTCAACGTCGCGGCAGTGAGGGTGACAGGATATCCGGCCTACTCGCCGGAGCAGCTCGTAGCCGACGATCCCGACATTATTATCTCTGGGACGACCGGCACAGCCATTCTTAGAAAATCTGATCCGGGCCTTTCTATGCTTACGCTGCGCGCTGACAGATATAATCGGACCTGGGCCATTCCTGACGACTGGACTGCGCGGCCGGGGCCTCGCCTTGCCCTGGGGCTGTCCGCTATGGCAAGAATTCTTCATCCGGATGCCTTCAGGTAGTCATATCCTGCATTGTCAGTTTGATTAAGGCGATGCGAAGGTCCTTATTCATTCCTCGCAGTGCTTCTCGGTGCGAAAGCCCGCTGTATGCTGACGGAACCAGGGGCTTTCCGAATGTAACACTGACTCCTCCGCCGGCAAACTTCGGCGTTAGCGCGCCGTACGGAAGGACATTACGTGTGCCGCGAACGCCGACCGGTATAATCGGCGCCTTCGATCGCAGCGCCAAAAGTATCGCTCCGGACTGAATAGCTTGTAATTTTCCTGTCGGCGAACATCGGCCTTCCGGAAATATGAGCAGCATTCTGCCGGCTCCAAGAATTTGTTCGGATGTCCGAATGGCTGCCCTATCCGCGCTGTCGCGGTGTACTGGTACAGCGCCAATCAATCGAAAGTAAGAGCCTAGTATCGGGATGTCGAACAGCTCGCTTTTACCCAGCGCATTGAGGTCTCGGCGACGTGTCGCTGCAAGAATAGCCACCGGGTCGAGGTCGCTCGTATGGTTAGGGCAAAGCAGTACAGGCCCGGTTACCGGAATATTGTCATATCCGGCAACCCGGAGTCCGCCCAAATATTGTAAGCCGATTTGGAAAACGATTCGCGATAAGATAAGGAACGGCCTGTCATTTAATGGAAATCCTCCGGTTTGGTCGGTCGACATTGAGTGCTTTACATGTTTATTGGTCGCAAAGGATATTTTCGCGGTATTTTGTTTGAGGTCATGGTAAAAGCTTTACGGGACTACTTTTTTCGTCTCGCTCGCTGAACGTGTCGATCGACGAAAATTTGGGTCATTGTACCAAAATTATCAGTGGGCAAGTTAAGTCGAGTGCCTTATTTAGTGGGTAAACTAAATTTAGAACGTTTAGTGGTTTGCTGCAAAGAAGGAGCTTATGAACTATACTGTACGACTCGCAACGGAGTTTGATGCGCCGGACATTCAAAGAATCTACGAACCATATGTCACGGACACGCCGGTTACATTTGAAGTCGCTGCGCCCGATGTCTCAGACATTCGTCGCCGCCTGATCGAAACCCTGATACACTATCCCTGGCTCGTCTGTGAAAACAGCGACGGCGCAGTATTGGGTTACGCCTATGCATCACAGCACCGTGTCAGGATGGCCTATCAATGGTCGGCCGATGTCGCTGTCTATGTAGACCCCTTCTACCATCGTTTAGGCGTCGGCTCAGCAATGTACCGTGTGCTTTTGAGTATTCTTACGCTGCAGGGGTACTGTACGGCGTACGCCGGCATCACGCTGCCAAACGAAAGCAGTGTCAGGCTGCACGAATCCCTCGGCTTTACCAAGATCGGGGTCTTTCATGATACAGGTTACAAGCTCGGAGAATGGCGGGACGTTGGATGGTGGGAGCTGCAGGTACGTACCTACGACTTAACTCCGCAACCCCCAATTCCGTTCGCCAGGATCGCCGGTACGCTCGATGTGCAGCACCTATTGGAAACCAAGCCGTTCTCGACTGCGCGGTGAAAAACTGTCTTACCGCTCAGTCGAGCAGCTTTCCATAACGCTCGAAAACGACCTTGCGACGGACCTTTAACGTCGGAGTGAGTTCGCCCTTGTCGATCGTCAGGGGTTCAGCGAGCAAAGCGATCTTCCTTATCTTCTCGAAATCGGCCAGGTCCACGGACAAACCGTCGATCTCTTTCTTGATCTTCTTTCGAACCTCGGTTGACATGGCTATGCTCGTGTGATCGTCGAAATCCAGACCTGCTTCTCTTCCCCATGCACTCAGCTTTTCGAAATTCGGCAGCACCAACGCTGAGATCGTTCCCGCGTTGTCTCCCAGCAGAACCACCTCGGAAATGAGTGGCGATTGCTTCAGGCGGCTCTCTATCGGCTGCGGTGCGACGTTTTTTCCATTGGCGAGGACGATAATGTCTTTCTTTCTGTCGGTGATAGTGAGGTAGCCCGTCGAATCAAGGCGGCCGATATCGCCCGTTTTAAACCACCCTTCGCTGTCGAACATCTCATGAGTCGCCCCCGGGCTGTTCCAGTAGCCGCTCATCACATTTGGACCTTTGGCAAGTATCTCCCCGTCTTGCGCGATCTTTAATGTTACTGCGGCGAACGCCGTTCCGACAGTGCCGACTTTTGCGCGATGAAACGGGTTGCACGTCAAAGGGGCAGTCGTCTCGGTCAGCCCATAGCCTTCTAAAATTGGAATGTTGATCGAGTTAAAGAAGTCGGCAGTCTCCGCTGAGAGCGGCGCGCCGCCGGAGACGAAAAACCGCAGCTTGCCGCCGAGCCGTTGACGGATTTTCGAAAGCACTAATTTGTCGGCGATTGCATGCTGCGACGCCAGTAGCGGATCGATAATCGCGCCCTTGTTGAGACGATCCGCATGCTTTTTGCCCACCGAAAGAGCCCATAACGCCACCTTCTTTTGCTTCTCCGGACTCTTTTCGATCGTTTCGGTAATCCGCTCATACATCGCCTCGAAGAGCCGCGGGACGCTCTGCATAACGACCGGCTGCACTTCCGCGAGGTTTTCCTGCACCTTGAAGATGCTTTCAGCATACGATGTGTGTGATCCGATTGAAAGCGAGAGATAATGAGTCACCCGTTCGAACACATGACAGAGGGGAAGAAAAGACAGAAAGCTGTCGGTCGGGTAGATCGGAAACGCGATCTCCGCCATTCCCACCGCGGCGGCAAAGTTCTGATGGCTGAGCATGGTCCCTTTCGGATCGCCGGTAGTTCCCGATGTGTAGACCAGACTTGCGAGATCGCTCGGACGCACGCTGTCGCGTCGCTCCTCGAATTTTTCTTCGGCTTTGTATCGCGAGCCTTCCTCGATCACTTGTTGGAAACTCATAACATCGCCCTTGGCGCCGCCCGGTTCCATGGTTATAAAAATCTTGAGATCGGGGCACCGTGCCGACGAAATTTCGGCCTTGGCCAGCTGCTTGGTGTCGGAGGCGAAGATCGCCTTCGATCCACTGTCTGCAAGAATATGTGCGACCTGGGAAGCGGGCAGGGTGGTGTAGATGGGGACCGTAATTGCGCCGGCCGCGAGAACAGCGACATCGGCGACCGCCCATTCGACTCTATTTTCAGACAGCAGTGCGACTCGGTCGCCCCGTTCAATTCCCAACGCACGAAGACCGAGAGAAAACTGCCTTACTCTCTCGTCGAAGTCACGGAATGTAAGCGTTATCCATTCCTTCCCAGCTTTGCTGGAAAGAGCCGGTCGAAGTGGATTGCGAGCGATGCTTTCGGCAATGCGCTTGTTAATGGTAACGCCGTCGATATTGAACTTCACAGAACCGGCCATGGTTCGTCCTCCGCCAACTGTAAACTAATGCCCGCTATTTTACCTGTTGCTGAGCAGCCGCGCTCGTCGTCGGCAACACTCTGAGCTGTTCAAGGGCGCTTGGGGCATATCGGCGCCTGTTGCGGTAATGATTGAAATAATAGGTTGCACATTCGTTGACATTGATGGCAAAAGAGGTGTATAATTCTGTGCTAGTTTAAAAAGCCACTGAAGGTAAAAGGGCCACGAGCCCTTTATTTTATTGTGTCTTCTACGCCCACGTAGCTCAGTGGTAGAGCACTTCTTTGGTAAAGAAGAGGTCATGGGTCCGATTCCCATCGTGGGCTCCATTTAGCTAGCAAATATCGATAAATTATTTTTCGGAGCGAGGAAGCAGGAAACCAATGGCGAAGGCGAAGTTTGACAGGACCA
>PLAD01000373.1 GCA_003134215.1 Armatimonadota bacterium | reverse complement strand
TGCATCTCAAGTCAATCAGCCGTACGCGCGAAGGATACGGGTTCAGCGCCGCTGTTCTGGTGTCGTTCGTAGCCATGATCGTCTTCGGCCTCCTGAATAAATACGCTCCGCACACTTCGATCATTAAGGGAATTGCCGCCTCGGACGTTTTCGATTTTCTGTTCAAAGGCGGATTGACCGCGCTCGACTCAGCCATGTTCGCGCTCATCGCGTTCTTCATCGTCTCGGCGTCGTACCGCGCATTTCGCATCCGATCGGTTGAGTCATCACTGTTAATGGCCTCGGCGATCCTGGTAATGCTTGGCCAGGTCACTCTCGGCACGGCACTTACAAGCTGGCTGCCAACAACCGGCATTGCAGCGAATTTCCGACTGGAAAACATCGCTCAGTATATCCTGCTACAGATAAATACTCCCGCCCTGCGAGCGATTATCTTTGGCATTGCGGTCGGTTTTCTCGCGACTTCGCTGCGGCTCTGGCTTAGTTTAGAACGCGGAGCGTACTTCGATCAGGAAGCTTGACGTCGAATCTTATGGACCAGACAATTTGGCAGAAAATGCAGAAGATCGACACCCGTATTCTCTATGCGGCGCTGCTTCTGTTTATATCTTTTCCACTAATTTTCCCAATCAGCCTACCAATCATTCCCGCAGAGCAGTCACGAGAGGCGTTCGAGACGTTGGTGGCGGTCAGCAAGACCCGTCCTTTGAAACCCGCTCTCGTCGACAGCCAATGGTCAGCCAGCACCCGCGGCGAGAACGAATGGCAAACCAGAGCGCTGATCCAGCACTTGATGATTTTACACATCCCGTTTATAGTCATTCCCGGAGACCCGCAGGCCCCTCAACTCATGGGCGACATCATCGACGACTACAAAGACAAGTACGGTTATGTGTACGGACGAGATTACGTTATCGTCCACTTCCTACAGTCGTCGGCTTACGCTCAGATCATCAAAGGCATGGCGCGCAATATTCCCGAAACCCTGAAGACAGACCAGCAAGGGAAAGAACTGAGTTCGATTCCGCTGATGAAGAATGTCAAGACCTTCTCCGACATCAGTCTCCTGGTGGAAATCACTCCGACCGCATCACTCGACAAGTGGCTGCAGTTCCTGCAAGGCACCCAAAAGGTGCCGATCGTAGTCGCATCGACCGCTGTCCAATCCCCGGAGATGTTTCCATTCCTTGATTCACACCAGATCGAGGGACTGCTCGCCGGTGTGAAAGGCGCGGGCGATTATGAAGAGCTGATGGGGATGAAAGGCGGAGGGACAAGAGTAGCGACCGCGCTTTCTTTGGTGTATGCACTGATCATTACACTGATTGTCGTTGGAAATATCGGCTACTTTGCCGAGAAGCGGGCTTTGGCGGCGGCGAGGACCCGTAAATGAGCCCATACCTTCATCATATACTTTCGCCGACACTACTTTTCGGGGCTCTGGGCACTATCGCGATTTTCTCTCTCGTGTTCAAAGAGAATAAATTATTCCGATTCTTTGAACATGTCTTTATTGGACTGGCGACAGGATACTCGGTACAACTTAACTGGACAGACACGCTACGTCCACTCTGGTGGGACCCAATGGTGCACCAGGGGCAATGGGGACAGGCCTTCATCTTGCCGTTCTGTGCGCTCTACTATACGGTCTACTCAAAAAGACACGCTTGGATGGCCCGGCTGGCATTCGGCACCTTGTTTGGCTTTGTAGCCGGCACGGCTTTCCAGGCATTCGCCGGTGAGTACCTGCCACAGATCCATGCTTCATTCAAACCAATCGATGTGCCGGCTCCCTATCACATGGCGCAAATATCTCAGGCAGTGAACAATCTGATATTCATCGTCATATTACTCTGCGTATCGGTGTACTTCTTTTTCGCATTCGAACAGAAAAACCCGGCAGTACAGAAGACTGCACTTACAGGACGATGGATGTTAATGATCGCCTTCGGGGCGACTTTTGGAGCGACAATTATGACGAGGGAAGCACTGCTGATAGATCGGATGCGCTATCTTTTTCTCGATTGGCTGCAGCTCGATAAGCTGATGAAGTAGAAGAGAAGGCGCTTAATCAGCCGGTCCGGCAAGAAGGTCCACTGACTCTTCGAGCAGCTTGGCGCCGGGCGAATCATCGGCTTCGTCGGCATCGGTCCAAACAGGAACACCTAGCATAATCAGCTCGCCTAAATCGGACTCCGGCATAATCTGAATACTCAATAGCTGATTGTTCTGGTTGAACAGAACATAAGCCCAATATGTCTTCAACCCCTCGGTCCATTTACTGAACCCGGCCAATATCAGATCCGGAAGCTGACGAACTTCAAAGATCCCCGAAAGCGCGTAGTTAAGCCGTTTGCGATTGGTCCACAAACGGTGGTCCATCATAACCGGGGGAGCCGCAACTCTGGGAGTCGTATGTTGCCGAAAGATGTTTTTGGTGTAAGTCACTGTTGGTATTGTCGGTTCAATTCTACTGATTGTTTATAGCGATCCATGCCTAAAATGGATTCAAAGGAAGGCCGCCATTACATCGTTGGCCATAAATATACCCCTGTCTGTCAGCCGTATGCGATCATCGAGAACCTCCACCAGTCCAGACTGTAGGCACCGATCGATCTGTTTCGACCACCGATTGCGCAGGTCCTCATCGTAGCTTTCTATGAATCTCTCGTAGGAGACGCCGTTTGAAGTCATCCGCAATCCCAACATCATAGTCTCGGCCATTCTGATATCCACTCCCGAGCTGTCCGACTCTTCTGTTAAATCACTGCCTTCTTCAATTGCTTTGCAGTAAGCGATCGGTCTCTTAATCTTGGTGCGTCTGACGCCGTTGAGACAGCCCACAGCGCCCGCTCCAAAGCCATAGTACTGGTCGTTTTGCCAGTAGTGAATATTGTGACGGCATTCTCTGCTTGGACGAGAAAAATTAGAGATCTCATACTGCAGCATTCCAGCGCCAAGAGCCTTGTCGATTGCCAGCTGATACATGTCAGCCATAGTATCGTTGTCAGGCAGTGGAAGGCGGCCCTTGCGGGCTAGCGTTGCGAACCCGGTCCCCTCTTCGACAATGAGGTTATAAAGCGAGATATGCTGCACGCCAAGCGACAGTCCAATGTCCAATGTGTTACGCCACTGTTCGATAGTCTGATTCGGCAATCCGAACATAAGGTCTATCGATATATTATCGAAACCGGCTCTCTTCGCCGCATCCACTGCCTTAAGCGCTTCATCCGACGAATGGATTCGATCAAGTGCTTTCAAAAGGCCGTCATCAAACGATTGAACTCCGAAAGAAATTCTATTAAACCCAGCCTCTCGCAGCGCTGCAAGGCCTTCGACATCGGACGATCCGGGATTAGCTTCCGTGGTGATCTCAATGGAACTCGGGTGTGGAAATCGACTCAGTACCGTCTGAAGTAGGCTTGCTAGAAGTTTGGAAGGTATCGCTGTTGGTGTCCCACCGCCGAAGAAAACCGTGTCGACCGCTTGAATATCGTCGCCCGAACGGATCTCTCGGTCGAGCGCCTCAACGTAACGCACCACCAGATTATCGGTATAACCACTGTACGAGTTAAAGTCGCAGTATGCACATTTCCGCGCACAGAACGGAATGTGAATATAACAGGCAATCGGATTTTTGGAGTGCACGTTTTATTGTACCGCCTGCCTGCAGAACCGCCCCACAACGAACGCGCATAGTAAGCTGAACGCTCCCGTGACGGGCAATTGATTGCGGTCGACATTCTGCGAACTAACCCAAATGGATCTTTATATACGTTCCCTTGCAAC
>PLAD01000304.1 GCA_003134215.1 Armatimonadota bacterium | reverse complement strand
AGGGTGAGACAAATGGGTTTCCACGATTGACAAAAAGGCTGCCGACGAAAGTGAAAGAAGGAGCGTGCCCACCCCGAGTTTCAAAAGCATCGCGACTGTCTTGAAGCCCTGCAGCCCTCTAACTCGCCTGCTTAAGAATACATACATAACGATCATGTGCAAGGTTGCCGCGATCGTCGTGACCATGGCAAGTCCACCAATTCCCCAGTCTGTGCCGTGGAAGTGAACCACGTACCAGCTCATTGATATAAAAATCGCTGTCATGATTGACCCGCTGATAACGGGCGTTCGCGAGTCTTGTTGTGCGTAAAACCCTCTGGTGAGTATCGCTTGAGCAGACCAAGCGAATATACCGAGAGCATAGTATCTGAGCGCGAAAGCAGTTCGCAGCGTATCGTCATACGAAAAGTTGCCGTGTTGGTACAGCAGTCCGATGATCGGAACCGCCAAAATAAACATTAATGCGGAAGAAGGCACCGTTAAAAAACGGACAAATCTCAGGCCGCGCGCGGTTGTCGCACGAAATTGCTTCAAGTTACCAGCTTGTTGGGACNNCGATCCCCATAGCCTGAGCAAATATTCCAATAGGGATCAGCATCAATCTGGTCGCATAGGTTAGCGCAGTCTGAGACCCTACTGCCAGCTCTGAACCAAAGTAGCTGCTGATTATCTGGTCGACATTCGGCAGAGAAACTCCAAGAAGAATCGGCAGCATGAGACGCCAAACCTTAACCGCGCCGGGGTGCGACAGCTCGAGGCTTGGACGATACCGCATTCCGAGATTTACGACCTGATAGATCTGCAATGCGAAGTTGCCGATGAACGCTCCGAAAAGGGCTCCCCACATTAGCCCATAGATTCCGAGCACAGGCTTTAGGAAGGCTCCGAATATGATTCCGACGTTGTAGATTGTCGGCCCCAGCGTTGGAATCAGGAACTGTTTTCGTGCATTAAGCGTCCCCATGAACAAGCCGCCGACCAGGAAAAATATCTGTGCAGGAAGGACGATACGCGTAAGCGAAACGGATGTTTCCAGTCGAATACCCGAAAAGCCAGGATTTAATATCTGAATGAAGAAGTCGGCGAATACTTCTGCCAGTATTACGAAAAATGCAGCAACGAGAAATGTGGCAGTAGCGACGATAGAAAATGTCTTCCATGCACCCTTGAGATCCTCCCCGTTCAGATATTCGGTGAATACCGGGACAAAAGTGGAAGCCAGTGCGCCGCCGGCGATGAGGTACATCAAAAGGTCTGGTAGTTTGAAAGCAGCTGTGTAAGCATCAGTGAGGCCGGACAGGCCAAACTCGTGAGCTATGACTATGTCTCGAAGCATTCCAACTACTCGAGAAAGCAGAGTAAGACCTATGACGGTGCCAGCTGCTTTAGCTAGTCCGGTGCTTTTTCCTTCAGGGGCTGTTGGGATAGCGGGAGTGACTGTCATACTATGGGCGGCATCAGCTTTACTATCAGATTACTCGGATGCGCTGACGAAATTACGCGGTATTATAGCACAACCGCTTTGCACGGTGCAGAATGATACCAGCGGGGTTGAAGATGCGTCATCACTCGTAGTAAAATCTAAGAGCAATGAAGCTTTCGCGAATTTATATTTGTTCTATCCTGGCGGCGATTGTAGCCGGATGCGCCCCTCAGACGAGTACAACTACGAATATTATTGATCCTCATGCTCAGGTTCAAGCCGAGAACAATATCTTCTTGTTTCAAAAGACGTTTGACCCATGGGTTTTAACTTCTACAGATCCGAATCATAAAATTCCGGTGTACTTGGGTTCTGGAGTTACGGGATCGCTGTATGACTCGTCGGGCAACGCTACTCAAACGTACGAGGGCGGTAATTATGATCGCAATGGAGTGATAGTCTCCCATCAGACTGCGGGTGCAGTCGCAGGTTCTTCCGGCAGCTACTCGCAAACACTTGATCTGATGCACGGGACTTTGACAACGTCCTATGACGGGTCTTCTCATACAGCTTCGGCCTTAGGCGACTGGCCGACATTTTGGAAGAAATCCGACATAGTTGTTGTCGGAGATCCCGAGGCCCAGCAAGCAACGCATGCCGAGTTGTTCGACCTGTGTTCCAGTGTTGAACCAGGTACCGATCATTCTGTGCCGCCGATGGGACTTTCCTCGAACGTTTATGATGGACACATCTTCTGGGATGCCGAGATTTGGATGCTGCCTGCGCTTTTGCCTCAGCATCCAGATCTGGCTAGAAGTATTGTTGATTACAGATTCAATCGACTTAAGCCCGCGGAAAAATTGGCTGCAGTGCACGGGTTCAAAGGTGCAGAATATCCGTGGGAATCGGCTGCAACAGGACTCGAAGAAGCGCCTCAACAATTTAGCCATGAGAGGCACATAACGGCCGATGTCGCGTATGCGGCCTGGCAGTATTATCTCTGGACAGGCGATAGATCCTATCTCTCGTCTGAGGGCTGGCCGGTACTTTGCGCTACAGCACAGTATTGGGCTTCTCGTGCAAAACTGGGGAGCGATGGGAAGTATCACGTGGCGAACGTCATCGGACCGGACGAGACAGCCGGGCAGGTGACGGACGATGCCTGGACTAATGGTGTGGTTAGGTACAACTTGCTGGCGGCTGAGCGGGCCGCAACGATTACTGGTCACCATGCTGACCCTAAATGGTCAGTAATAGCAGAAAAAATCGAAATACCTTTCGATTCGAGTGCATCGCTCTATTTACAGTACCCCGCTATGGATCGATCATTCCATCAGGCGAAACAAGCCGACACGCAAATGCTCATCTATCCGCTTAATCTGCCGATGAGTTCTACTGCGGCGTTGAATACTCTCGATTACTGTTTGAACCATACCATTCAATTCGGTCCTGCAATGACATCCTCGATTGATGCCGTTATTGCGGCTCGTTTGGGGCGTTCGGCGCAGTCGCTTGATCTATATCGAAACTCATACAGGCCGTTTATGCGCGGCCCGTGGGACGCGTTTTCTGAGAAGAGGACTATGAGCGACGTTTACTTCACAACCGGCATCGGCGGCACGTTGCAGTCTGTCCTTTATGGATTCGCTGGTATCGACGTTCAAAATGCAGATCGCGTCAGTTTGGGGCGCAAGATCGCACAAAACGGTGACGCTACTCTGTATTGCAATCCACATCTCCCACCTGGTTGGACAGAGTTAACCGTAAAGGGGATTCACTTTCGAGGTGCTGTGTACTCGATCGATATTAAACCTGGCGGGGCGCCGGTCATAACGAAAGGCTGATGCCGGGCTATCGGCCGCCTACAGTTCCAGACGATCAAACCGGTCTTCGCCGGAGCTGCTCAGAGAATTGACCAGAATCATATAGGCAGTATTGATTCGACGCTGGATATCTGTGGCTGCCTTCCGGTCATTCGATCCTTCCGGGAACCTCGCCGGATCTGTCTTTTGACGTAGCTCTTGATAGGCATCTTGTACCGTCGTCAAGCTGCTGCCAGGCGGGACATCTAGCACTTGGTAAGCGGCCGCAAGTACGCTTGCAGACGCATTCACGGGTGGCTGTTTACCATCCGCAGTTTGCGGCGACATCATCTCTTCGGTCGCAACTAGTTCCTTTTGAGAGAAATTAACGGCTGATGCGTTCTTTATTTTCGCCTGAGCCCTTTCCCATGCGGAAGCAGTCGGAGACGACACAGCCTCGTCGAGTTCCTTTTGCGCAGCCGCATCAACCTCTTCCCAACGAGATTTGGCAGAGTCGAGATATGACTTCGCAAGATTAAGCAGTCTGTCAGGTATTCCCATTACTTGTTATGCCGTCGGATTTGCGCCGCCGCCGATGCGTTGCTGAATTTGTGCAAGCTCTTGTTCTGCAGCAGACGCTTGAGCGGCCGCAACCGTAGATTGCGTCGAACTGATAGACGTAGTCGTGCTCTGGGCAGGTGCCAGTCCAAGTTTTTGCTCCATCTGCGCTAACTCATCGGTCGCTGCGGAGTCTGCAAGCTTATCGTCTAAATCAGCAATCCTATTTTCAATACGACCCTTGGCCAATTCGCTTCGTGCGGCGCTTTCTGACTGCGCACTCTGAATTTTCGCATGCGCTCGCTCGAATGCTGCATCCGTCCCTGAAGCACTGCTCATTCCGTCTAGCGCCTTGTTTATCGATGTTTCTATTTGCGCCTGTTTCCATTGGGTTTTCAGGGCCATCGCTTCAGTGGTCTTCTGACGTATTCGTTCTTCTTCCTTACGAATGGCAGTTTTGATCTGCTCGGTCATTTCGATTGCGCTGGCGAGAGATGCCTGCAAACTGGATAAATTGGTCCCCAGCGCCTGCTTTTCGCGGACGAGCTGCAACGCCAAGTCACGGTCGCCGTTTTTAAGCGCCATCTCGGCTTTTGCATCGAGGTTGGCCATCGCGTTCGTCGTCTTATCCACCTCGGCTTGAAGGTTGTTCTTCTGAGTTATTGCCTGGACAGCTCGCTCACGGTTTTTAGCTTGAGCAGCTTTCATCTCGTCCTGGGCTTGCGCAAGAAGGACCTCAGGGTCTTCTAGTTCGTCGAGCTTCATTCCGAACAGGGCTTTGAGATAATTTAAAATCCGTCCAAACATCGAAAATGATCTCCTTATGGGACAGGTGCATTATAGCAAAAAGCCAGTCCCATTGCAATAAAGTGGGGTAGTACTACGGAGGCATTATAAGGATCCGCGTGGCCACTAGTAATTGGTATACTGGGAAAATGGTCGGATCAGCAACAGATACAATATGCGCGGTGGCCTCAGGGCAGGGTCCTGCAGGCATCGCCGTCGTTAGAATATCCGGTAGTCAAGCGTTTGATATATGTGACCGAGTACTTCGTCACAGCCGCATTTGCAAGTCGTACAAAGGTTTTTCACTGCATCGCGCCGAACTCACTGAGGGCGGCGAAGTTGTCGACGACGTCCTTGTAAGCGTATTTCATGCTCCTCGCTCATTTACCGGCGAAGATACTGTAGAAATTTCCTGTCACGGCGGTTATATCCCTGCGGCGAAGACAATTTCCGCCCTTTTATCCGCCGGCTGTCGCACTGCTGAACCAGGAGAGTTTTCTCGTCGTGCATTTTTCAACGGAAAGCTTGATCTTTCGGAGGCGGAAGGAATAAGCGACCTCATAAATGCTCCGACCGACAAGGCCTATAGATCTGCACGTGGACAGTCTTCGGGGCATCTGTCGCGTCACATAAGAGGCTTGCGAGATCGACTTCTTTCGGTGCTTGCGAGAATAGAGGCAACTATTGACTTTCCTGAAGACGTCGGTGAAATCGACATCTCTGCTTGCTTTACTGAGTTGAGCGAAGTTCAGGTGGAACTCGATAAGCTGCATCGGTCGTCGGATCGTGGAATACTGCTTCGTCAGGGTGCGCAGGTTGTCCTTGTCGGTAAGCCAAACGTTGGGAAATCTTCGCTGATGAACGCGCTCCTCCACAATGACCGAGCTATAGTTTCCGATATTCCGGGTACTACAAGAGACACAATCGAGGAAATGATCGATATCGGAGGTGTCGCTGTACGTCTATGGGATACGGCCGGCCTGCGGTCTACGGCGGATCCTGTTGAAGCGATCGGAGTAGAGCGCTCTCGCCTGGCCATCGAATCTGCCGATCTCGTTCTCTTTGTCAGGGATGCGTCAGCATTGCCAATTGACGAAGACTACGAATTAAACGATCTTGTTTCTCAAGATCGGATTCTTGAAGTCTGGAATAAGTGTGACCTGGGGGAATATGGCAAGTTGCGAGTGTCGGCGGCAAACGGAACCGGCATAGCCGAACTTGAGCACGCGATAAAAGTTCGATTGCTTGGAACAGAAAGCGATCAACGTGAACAATCCGTTTACCTCGCTCATGTCTACCAGAAAACTGCTACAAGAAGCGCGATCACTGCATTGAAAAATGCAAAAGAAACGCTCAATTTAAACTTGCCGATCGACTTGGTGTCGGTCGATCTGCAGCTTGGTCTTACTGCGCTGGGGGAAATCACCGGGCAGACAACTCCGGAAGATGTCATTTCGGAAATCTTTTCGAAGTTTTGCATCGGTAAATAAAAAAGGCCGCCCGAAGGCGGCCGTATTATATTTACGCGTTGACTCTTATTTTGCCGTTTTTAGTTCGGCCCTGTCCTCGTTTGAACGGAGCGCGGCGGACGATTTCTTTGTAATCTAGTCCAGCCGCAGTTAGAGCGAGATGCCACGAGTCAAACCTGCGGCGAGCGGCTGTGATAAGCGTGATATCGTCTTGCTCAACGTTCTTTGCATTGAGAGGCTTGCCTGCATCAGCGTATTCACGCACTCGATCGAGAATTCGATCATCGTCCCACTCTTGGTAACGCCGAATAGTGTCGTAGTCAAGGCCGGATGCTTCCAGCGCCTCACGCCATGAACCGAAGTGACTCTTCTTCGTGGCTGCCGCCGCAAGCTGCGGATCGGTATTCAAGCAGACATTTCGCCACGATAAGTCTGCGCCTTGCTTGTGTAATTCGCAGATTCGCTCAACGATTCTCTCGCGTGTCCATGATTTGTACCGACGGATTTCATCATAGTTCAAACCGGAGAAATTAACGGCAGCTTCCCACGTACCAAAGTATCTTGTCGCTGCACGAAGTAGAGCGAGGTTGCTGCTCGCAACACTTGAGTAGTTGAGCGTTTCGCCCGACTCATACATGCTCAATATCTCGAGGGCAATTGATTCTTTACTCCACCTGCGTTGCATGTAATCTGTCTCCTTTTTTAACTTGTTGGCAGTTCGTATTGATTTATAACGTTTCGCAAAGTACTAAGGCAAAGCCTCCGACCTCAATCAAATTATGCAAAAGCATATATAGTTCGATTGAACATCATTGTTATACTAGTTTTTTTTACGTCTGTCAATAAGTTTATATAAAGAATTTGTTAAGATCGAAAAATTATTGTATAAAAAATAAACCCGGTGCATTTATCAGGCGATTCAAAGCCTAATCGGTGTTCGAGCGAACTCCCGACGCAGTTACTTCACGACCGATTTTGAGTTAGGGGGTGCCGTCGATAGTTGTTTGGACTTGCTGCCAGGATACTACTGTATATCTATTTTGTGTTGTTGGAAAGTATGGGGGCGGCGTATTCGACATGCGATTGTCGAACGAAAACTTCTTAAAGCCGCAGTTGCCTTCAGGAGCGTTGTGCACGTCTCCGCCCATAACGAGTGTAGGGTACTGGTTGGCGCCAAACGTATTGGCGGTAAAAGTATTGTATGAGAAAAGAGCTGCATCCAGCTCCAAATATGGAAGGTAACCTGTACCGGTGAGACCGGTAGTCGTGTAGGCTAGGAGGCCCTCTACGTTCGTTCCCGTCACAAGGCCAAGGCTTCCGGCCTTAGTGAGAAAGCTGCCCGTATCGGAAGATTCCGGAACGTAATCCGGGACATCACCCGATGGGGTTACCGGTGAGCTGCTTGTAACGATCTGTCCAGAATTGTTATAAAACTCGTATTGGCCGCTCGAGTTCTTTTGAATTTGCCGCTCGGTATTATAGATCAGCGATCCGTCTTCGTTAATTTCTCCAGTTGGACTGGTTGCGATAGTCAGAGAATTCGAGTGGGTTACGACTCCGCTGGAATTGATTGCGTTGTCCGCAATCACTCCGTTCAGTCCTCCTTCCGGTAGTGCGTCCGGATTTCCGATATTTCCATCGCAGTAAATAACTCCGTTAGTAAGTCCAGATGTCGTTGTTGTGGAAGTGATCGACGTCGTGCCCGCAGTGGTGAAACTACCTGTCTGAATTACCGTTTGATTGGTAGTTGCATTCAGCGTAATGTCCGTGTATACCTTAGCACCATTTGAAGGATTGATCTGATACAGCTGGATGATTTGGGTAGCGCTGTTAGTTGATGATACGCTGAGTGTCATTTGTTGGACACTGCCATGAATATAAATTCCCCCGTTCGGGCAGGCAGTGGCACCTATTGAAGATGTTGGGGCGCTACCCAGAGTGCCGAGGGCCGCTGTGAGTTGAGTCGACGTCGCTGTAGTGCTAGGCAGAGTGATATTGTTCTGATTATCCTTGATGGAGGAGGGACCATATGGCGAGAGTTCATTCCACGCCGCAGTATTGGTGCTTGCAGGTGGTCCTGTCTGAAGTGCCCAGTTATGATAGTACGTAAGGCCGAAACCAACAGTGTAAGCATCCGGGCCGTTATAAGAAAAAATGGGGCTAGTACCGTCATTGTAATCCAGTGACATTGGGATCGTAGTTCCCGCATTATAGTTCATGTGCACCGGTCCATCGAATGTGATTGCACCACTGTAAAAGGTGCCGCCGCCCGCGCCATTTTCGAAAAACGAATAATGGCCAAAACTTGTTTGAGTTACGTAGACGTGCAGTACCTGGTTGAAACCGTAGTAGCTCCCGATCGACTCGATCAGATACGATTTTTGAGCGCTTCCGGGGTTTGCTGAGCAAGGATAAACAGTAATGCTGAACGTGTTATTGGCGTCAGGAAAATCGACGACAGCGCGGGGTGGCGTTCCTGACTGCGTTGTCGAGCTCCAGAGCGGAAGAGTGAAAGTGCTGCTGGAGGGGGCAAATGCAGAGGTGTTCGAAGGTGGGGCGCCCTGCGCCGAAAGCCAGAGTATAGTGTCCTCCACCCCAGCTTCGGCGAGATTTGACGCTGCAATGTTATCCTGTACATGCTGGGATGCGAACAGGCCTTCATCGGCGATATCCATCGATCCACTGCTTGACGTTGGACCGGAGCATAGTATGCCGATTAGGAGCATGCCCATCAACAAAAAAAGACAGAGCATTGATCCGACCAAGGCCATGCCTTGTTGATTTTTTCGTGGACGAGATGGGTGCCTAAGGTAGTTCTGATGAACTAGCAAACTTTCGTCATCACCTTTCATAGTCTGTACGGCAAGGAAAACCGACAGTTGCAGGTAGGACGGGATCGCACCGCCTTCTTACTACCGTTCAGAGGACAATCCGTACATCTATCCCAGATTCAATCCACCGCTGTACAAATATTATTGGGCGGCATGGTCCTTTACTTTAGGCTTGTCTGAACAAACTGGTAATATTTTTGGGCCACTGCTATCAACATCACGCATCAGGGAGAACCGTCGATCGTCGTTTCGACCTGCTGCCAGGATGTCACGGTATAACGGTTCTGCGTTGTAGGAAAGTAAGGCGGCGGGGTGTTTGACATACGGTTGTCGAATGAGAACTTCTTGAATCCACAGGCTGCTTCGGGGCCATTATGGACGTCGCCGCCCATAACAAGCGTGGGATACTGGTTACTTGAGAGACTATTTGCTTTGAAGGTGTTGTACGAAAACAAAGCAGCATCGAGCTCCATGTATGGAAGATAGCCGGTTCCGGTGAGGCCGGTGGAGGTGTAGGCGAGGCATCCCTGGACATTTGTTCCGGTTACGATGCCGAGGCTTCCCGCTTTGGTGAGAAAGCTTCCCGTGTCTGACGATTCCGGAACATAATACGGCACGTCGCCAGATGGAGTTACGGACGAACTGCTCGTTACAATTTGTCCCGCATTGTTGTAGAACTCATACTGACCGCCGGCGCTCTGTTGAATTTGCCGTTGAGTGTTATACACCAACGATCCGTCTTCATTTATTTGCCCTGTCGGGCTAGTGGCGATTGTTAGTGCATTTGAATGTGTGACTACGCCGTTCGAGTTGGTTGAGTTGTCTGCGATGACGCCGTTTAATCCGCCTTCCGGGAGTGTATTTGGGTTTCCGATGTTGCCGTCACAATAAATAACCCCGTTTGTGAGTCCAGATGTCGTTGTTGTCGATGTAATCGAAGTCGTACCGGATGTAGTGAATGTTCCGGTTTGCACAACGGTCTGGTTGGTCGTTGCGTTTAGCGTAATATTCGTGTAGACTTTTACGCCATTTGACGGGTTGATCTGATAAAGCTGAATTATTTGTGTCGCGCTGTTTGTTGGGGAAACGCTCAATGTCATTTGTTGGATACTGCCGTGTATATAGATTCCGCCGCTTGGGCAGGCTGTAGCGCCGATCGTACTTGTTGGCGCCGTACTCAGGGTACCAAGGGCTGCCGTCAGCTGCGAAGAAGTCGCTGTAGTGCTGGGAAGACTAATGTTGTTCTGGTTATCCTTGATCGACGATGGACCGTTTGGTGATAGCTCATTCCAAGCTGCCGTGTTCGTACTTGCCGGAGGGCCCGATTGCTGGACCCAGTTGTGGTAGTACGTTAAGCCAAAACCTACCGTGTACGCGTCAGGACCATTATATGAAAATATCGGCATGGTGCCATCCGCATACTCCAAACTCATGGGAATGGTGGTGCCGACCACATTGTTCATGTGTACTGGACCGTCGAATGTAATCGCGCTGCTGAAGAAGTAGCCGCCTCCCGCTCCATTTTCGAAGAATGAGTAGTGCCCAAAGCTTGTCTGTGTGACGTAAGCGTGCAAAACCTGCTTAAATCCATAGTAGCTGCCAATCGACTCGATCAGGAACGACTTTTGTGCGTTTCCCGGGTTCGCAGAGCATGGATATACCGTAACGCTAAAGGTGTTGTTTGCGTCAGGAAAATCGACGACTGCGCGAGGCGGAGTTCCAGACTGAGTCGTCGCACTCCAAAGCGGTAAAGTAAATGCAGTACTTGACGGGGCAAACGCCGAGGAATTGGGCGGCGGAGCTCCCTGCGCAGATAACCAGAGTATGGTGTCTTCAACACCGGCTTCGGCGAGATTAGCAGCGGCGATATTGTCCTGTACATGTTGGGATGTGAACAGGCCTTCATCGGCGTTATCCATGGCTCCACTTCCCGACGTTGGGCCGGAGCATAGTATGCCAATCAGCAGCATCCCCATCAACAAAAAGAGGCAAAGCATCGTTCCAACAAGCGCCATGCCAGCCTGTTTTAGCTGCCGTCTTGCTGACCGGATAGGGCGGCGGTCATTTACCAAAGTTTCGACATTGCCAATCATTGCACTGTGAGTCATCTATGACTTCTACAACCTAACTTTGAACACTGACATCCGGATCGACAGATTACGCCGTTGCATATTACATCTGTCGGCCCTTCGAATTTAGTATCGACTGTTGCTAAAAAAGCTATGAGTGATTGAACAGGTAGACGCACTTCGCTTCGATTTGCGAGGTTATGCCTTCGTTTCCTGTCTGGCCGTTCAAATTACTCGAATCGTAATCGTCGGTTATGATGTGTATATCTACTGCCGGAGTCGTTGAAGATGACCCGGCCCGAGCGAATGTGGCTGCATCGCTTGTGTTAGACGCGATTGTCGATGTCTGTGCAAGAATCGCAAGCCGCTCCCCGCCTGTCGGTAAAGCGGTCTGGCCAGGTGGAGTGCCCTGTTCCCATAGATATTGGCCGGTGTTGGGTAGGGGATTTCCACTACCGTCGGAACGATAGATTGTCAGGGTCGAGCCTGCCGAGTTGGTATAGGTCATTGGGAACCCTGTTCCCGCGACGACTGTCTGACCCGCCGTGTTTACGACACTTACCGATGATGTTGCGGGGGCAGTGAGCTGCAATGCCGCTGCACTGCCATCAGTTGTAATGTAGCTGGAGTTTGAAGTTCCGACGACAGGGACGACAAAGCCGCTAGAGTCGGTTGGAAGGGACAGACTGTAGCACTCGCGGGCCATGTTCCCAATGTTCTCGGTAATAACGGCGCCTCGGGCTGAAGTCGCGACCTGTGCGCTACTTCGGCTTGCGAGGTTGATCGCGGCGGCGTAGAGCGTAAATGTGGTAATCAAGATCATTCCTCCGATTACCGCTCCAAACAAAACTTCGAGCAGCGTATAGCCCGATGCTTTTCGTAATAAATTTGTGTTTCTCTTACTTAACATAGGATCGTCGGTTGCGTCAACCTGTTAATAGTTTATGATCTTGTTTTCTAAGGTGAAACTGCCGGGTGAGGAGCCTGATATCGGCCAGCTAATAGTGACAGTTACGTTGTAGACACCGCTGGACATTGAACCGGTGGTGGTGTCTGCAGTACACGTAATTGTCCCGGTCGTCCCGTTAGGAAAATACGCGGCAAGATTATCGGTACTGTTCGTACTGAAATCGTAAGAGCCGTTTGAATTTACGGCATCGATTATTCCCGATGAGATAAGCGCTGCAGAACTTCCAAGGTTGTCAAAGCTAGTCGTCCTTAATTGGTTCATCTTCGCTTGAGCAATCAGTGCAGCTTCCGTATAATTGCTACCCTGCTGAGTTTCACGCATAAGCACGGGAGCAACAGCGCCGAACATCAGCACCATCATCGTGACTATGATTAGAGCAAAGATCACTTCTGCAAACGTGAATCCGCTCTGGGCTCTTGTTTTCTTTCTCTGCAAGTTCACATGTTTATCATGGCTGTTCAGCAATTATTCAATAGCTGACAAAGACTTCAGTAGTCGGTTCTGCCAACTCGATCACGAATTGAACGCATGAATGTACTTATTAATTTGCGCGAAGTTTAAAGTTCAGTGTACAATCGCAGTTAGCCCAACGGAATTTTCCGGCGAACGGTTGCGGCACTGCTGCTAAAATTGAGTGAGCCGGCTTAAGGAATTGAAGAAGATGCGCCGTTCCCATGCGAGTTTGCTTTGTCTTGTCGGTGTTTCGTCCGCCCTTTGCCTCAGTGGCTGCGGCGGCGGAGGCGGGGGCGGCAGCAGCAGCTCATCATCAACGGCGTCTGTAAGCGGAACGTTGATTAATTCCACCACTCAACAGCCGCTATCAGGCGTAACGGTCGAGGTCCAGGGGGCAAGCAATAGTACGACGAGCGCGAGCAACGGCACGTTTACTTTAACGGGTGTCTCGGATGGAAGCGTAACCCTGGTGTTCACATCAGGCGGTTCAACCATCGCGACCGACGGCATTACGGTCAGCGGCTCAACCGACAACCTCGGCAATCTTAATATCACGACACAGGGCAATCCGCCGGGCGTGCCGCCGCTTCTATTAAAGGCAGTACAGTAATTGAAAGTCACGAGGTTAGGCGGCTGAAACGCCGATGATCTCTATAGCATCGCCGACGTGGACTTGTTTTCCTACTTCGGATTGCGGGACTCGGGTGTTGATACTCAGGCGGTAGTAGTGGTCGAACCTTGAGACTGTTGCCCAGGACGGGAGCGTCTCCTGGCGTTTTACCATGAAGATCTTTGGAAATTCCGGGTTTCCTTCGCCGCCAACCGTCTGTCTTGTCGGGACGACGCAGCGTTTACAGGGGTTTGTCCCGTGAAATTCGACATCGCCGATTTTAAATCGGACGACGGTTCCTGGTTCGTTGAATAGCCGGTCCTCCCAAAAGGGCTCTTCACACGCTAGTTCGATATTCGCGCGGAACCGCCTGCGGATCTCTTTTACTGAAATTCCGCTGTACCAGGTCGCAACTTGCTCGTAGGTCGAGTCTGAAATAATGGTTGGTCCCGGCGCAGATGTGTCGTCCGGAAACCCTCCGCCTGGATTTCGACGCCAGGTTACGGGTTCATCGAAAAACGAAGTTAGCCAATTCTCAAGAACTGGTACCTCATATCTGATATTAAAGCTATATGGATCGCCGTCGCAGTTAATAGGCTTAAAGTAGACAATGCCGTCTTTCCAGTCGATCGCGGCTGTCAAGCTGTGTACTTTTGCGTTCCGTTTGCCATTGATAAACTTTCCTTCAGCATCAAAAAGTCCGAATTCGCGGTCGTGCTCCAGGCCGCCGCCGTCAACTATCCTGGCCGCCTTAACTGAGGAAGGTCCAAATGACTTAATGGGATAGATTGAAATTGACGAGACAAAGGGCATTTGACACATTTCCTGTTATCATTCGGCTGATTCCGTCACTGTGAAATCGTTCAGGTGACGGTCAAAGTATCACCGATCGAAACGGCTCCGGATTGAACAACACTGGCGTAGACGCCGACGTGGGCATTGTTATGTTTGGCAGCCGTTCGTAATATACCTGGATCTTTAGGAAGGTCGTACTGAGGCAGTGTTGTCATTACGCATCTTGGACAGGGTCCGGTTATCTTCAAGGTAGCGTCTCCAACCTTGATTTCTTTTCCAATCCAATCGTTTTCTGCAAATTGCGTATCGTCAGGGACTTCAACGACTAAATTCGGCCGGAACCTTCGCACCTCAAACCGCCCCTCTGGATAGATTGACCGAAGCGAGTTTATAGTACTGGTCGTTAAAATGTGCAGAACCGCCAGGTCGAAGAACGTACCTTCGGGCATAGCCTCGACGGTAACTGTTTCTTTCAAAACCAATCCTTCAATATCCGGCCAATACTCCTCTAGTTCAGGCGTCTCTGGAACCGACGACTTTATCACGACAGGACGACCGAGTTCATTCGACAAGATGGTATCGACGTCCGTAGAATCGGAAAGGACTGTTTCGCCTCCCGGCAAAGTAATTCGTGCCGACGGCAACGTCTGATTTAGAGTTGGAGGCTCGGTTAATGCAGCGCGAAACTGGAACATGGTCGGCCACTTACTCGGGTTTTTCGCGCTCGCGATTTTGCCTGTCGAAGTGTCGATGAGGGCGTAGGCTCGGTCACCGAAGAGTCCGCGAGGCGTGAGGTAACCTGTGTTCACCTCTTCACCCATCATTGACTTAACCGGATAGCGCCATAGGGCGCAGATTGATCCGAGGTTGTCGGACGTGCTTAATTCGGCAGAGCTGTTCATAGCTTTCTCCTTTAGCCGTAAGTAGTCAAACTGTGTTTGGACGTACTTTAAATCTTGATGGGGCCGATCCGGGAGGGCAATAGAGAGGGAAATGACCTCCCGGATCGTTATCAAAGATATTTCGCTCTGAGGCTATATCTTTGAAACCGGCGCCTTCGCAGACGTTAGTGCGTCGACGTGGCAGTTGAGTGTTCGAGGTCGAGTGCAACCGACTCCATGGTTGCTGCGTCCTTGGACTTGTTCATGAAGCCGGATATCAGGCCGCAGAGCATGTATGCAAGGTAGATGTAGACAAAGTACTTCATCGGAGCATTCAACGGAGGATTGGTGTAGACACTTCCTACGGCTGGAACGATTAAGAGGACTACTGCGATGGCTGCGACCAGAACATGGTTCCACTGCAGTTCACCGAGCTTTTTGAGGTACATCGGAGCCGCGATCGATATCAGGAAGTAGGCTCCCAGGAAACCGAAGGCGCCGAAGGTGCCAGCGTATTCGAAGTTGTCCGCATCAACATTGTGCCACAGGAAAATTCCTGTGATGATCGCGGACATCATCGCGGTGACGACGATGATTGCGATATGCGGTGTCTCGTTCTTGTGGTGCGTGAAGCTCACTGACTGATGCAACGCGCTGTGTGAACCCATCTTGAACATGACCCGGGCGGCCGAGTTCAGGCAGGAAAGATTCAAAGAGAAGAAGCTGACCATTGCTCCGATTGAAAGCGGAACCGCCATCCAGCCGGCATGTACCATGCTCGCGAGAGTGTTCAATGGAGCAGTCAGAGTTGCAAGTCCGCTGGCCGCCGGAAGATTCTTTGTTCCATAAACCTCGGTGTAGGTGATGAAGACAAAGAACAGTCCTGTTGAGATCAGACTCCAAATAACCGCTTTCGGTATGTTGACGAGCGGCGATTTGGCCTCATCGCCGAACGCGGTAGCTGCTTCGAATCCGACTTGGCTGAAGATCGCGACAACGACACCAAAGCCAAGCATCGAGAAGCTCATGCCTTTCAATGTCAGCTGGTCTGTGTCAACCGGAATGCCGTGATGAAACAATACCATGAATGACAGGATCAGGATCAAAGCGACCGAAGCAACTTCGAGGATGAGCATGATGACAGCGGAGAGCTGTACATCTTTGTAGGCGCAGTAGAAGGATATGGCCATACAGACAGCGCAGCTCCCCAGGCCGAACCCAAGTGAACTTGCGATTCCTGGATGCCCCGTCATCGTCAGAAGAACCTGAGCAAAGTTTGTAAAACCGGTGAGGCCGGCCATGCCGATAAAGAGATAGGCAAAGACAAGGGACCAGCCGGACATATTGCCCCAGAACGATCCCATGCCGCGGGTTACGTAAGCGTACATCGATCCTGATGTCGTTTGTCTCTTCGCGAACTCATTCAAGCAGAGCGCTACGAAGAGAAGCATGACCGCTGCGAATGCGTATGCTAGCCAGCTACCACTTCCTGCCGTCCCGTACATAGCAGGGACGATCAAGGCGGCGGTCATGGTCGGAGAGATCAGTGCAATAGATTGGGCAAGTACTTCCCAATAGTTGAGTACATTTGTCTTCAGCGTCGGCTTGTTGCCGTTCGCTGAGTATGACGAACTTGAATTTGTTACGGGTGTCATCCGTTGCAGCTCCTTTATTTCATTAAACTAACCGGCAAATAACCAGTCGTAAGAAAACCGACGTAAACCGAAGGCCGCAGCCTTTCGGAAACGTCACCTTAGACAGAGCCAGCAACATGGCTGACGATTTGCCTGCTAATCAATGCAGGAGCGTCGCCCACCACGGCATTTTGTGATGGACACGTTTTTGGTTTTTCGACCAAACTTTAAATATATGTTTTCAGCAGATTCTTTGGCGCTTCGCTCGCAACAAGAATCGCTTCCACGTCTTTGCCGCCGTCGGCGGTCAAACGGTGACCGACGGTAGCGTCAAAGTGCAGCGAGTCGCCGGGCTCAAGGGTATGTTTTTCATCCCCGATCGTCACTACGAGCCTCCCGGATAGTACATAGAGCCACTCTTCGCCGTCGTGGCGGTAAAGATCTTCTCCCGTCCGGTTTGCAGATATCGTGATCCGAAGCGGCTGCATCACCGCTCCGGCGAAATCACCGCTGTGTACCTGGTAGACCAAGCCATTGCCTGGAACTGTCGGGCTTTCATCGCCCCTCACCACTTTAAATGTTCTGCTGCTAGCGTCATCGCTCAGCAGAATTCCTAACGAAATGCCTAGAGCACGACTGATCGAAAGCAGAGCGGCGATGGAAGGCTGTCGATCACCGTCTTCCAAGCGCGAAATATATGACTTGCTCAGGTTAGCTCTCGACGCTAAAGCATCGAGTGTCCAACCCAGCCGCATTCTGTGCTGTCTTATTCGTCCGGCAATTTCCTGAATGTCGGATGCAGGTAGGGCAGACCCCTGTTCGGCGATACTATCCGTAGTCATGAATCGATTATACACCGATGTTGCCTATTAGGCAACATTAGTTGACAGAAATTTATGAGAAGGAGGCTCACCATGTCCCTCTCAGAAATCGCGAGGCGCTTAGTTGCGTTGACTCCGGGCTTATTGAAGCTCGACCTCGCAATTTCTACGAGGGTGACTAAAGACTCACAATAATCCGACGCCTCGGTTTATTTGGGAGCCGCTTGATAACGTGACTTAGTGGTTATGTATAGAGAATTATAGAACATGCGTTCTGTACGTGTCCAAGAAGTTTTTATTTCTGCAAAGGTTGTAATGGTCTGACTGGCTGATACTGGTCCTGTCGCGCGTCGGCTGCGCGTTATATGGTGGTTCCGTTGGTGACGCGTTATTTAATTCTATGTTTCGTGTGTTGTAGGTTCCTGATTAAAGGCATCGACCAGGCTCCGGGTGATCGGTGGCGAGCGGGGTGGATGGTTTTGAGATCTGTATGGGTTTTGGTCGGAGGGATGATGCAACGATCTCATCTGCTGGTTAAAACGCGTCAAGTTGGCTCATGAAGGTGTCGTAGGGTGGGAAGAGGGCTTCGGCGATTGCGAGGGCATTTTCGCTGGAAATCCAGAGTCTGTCTTGAGATCGAAGCTTCGATGCTCGGGTGTAGCCAAAGTAAAGCTGGGCCATAGCGCCGACATCGACCGAGATCCAATCGCCTGTCATTTCGTCGGCCGGAGCCATCCCGATGGCGACACCCAGGCGGTCGGTGCTGACGCTGAAGAGGCGCAGCGGTTTTCTGTCTTTAGTGGAGAGCGCGTTTTCGAGCCGAATGGTCAAACCGGATTCGGATCGCCTCACGACTGGTGTCATGATGCCGGTCTGTGCGACCAGCGAAAGGCACGCATCGAAATCGAGTATAGACATCATCACGCCTTCGCGGCGATACGATGTGAATCGGGGGATATCTTGTATACCGAGTTTTCGGACATCGGAGCTGCGCATTTGCCCGGTGACAAGGTCGATGTCTTCGAGCCGTTGAATATATCCCATGAGCCCCCGCCTGGCTGCTGCGGTTGAAGCAATCAGATCTGGGATGTCCATAACACGGTCGCCGCGATGCTCGCGTGTTCTGTAAATGACACAGCCCTCCAGGCGGATGCCGTCTCGCCAGGTAATGACATGATCGTCCGGCTTGCGAGACTCGATGATTTGCCAGCGGTGATCATCGCGAAGGAATATTCCCGGCTGACTTGCCCTGGCATATTCGTACAGCGCCTTAATTTCTGCGATCAGCCTATGCGAATCGTGCAGTAAGGAATTTGCCGCCGAGGAAGCTTCGGGAAAGGGTGGCAACAGGTTTCGATGCGCTGTCCAATGGGTTACCGAGGAACAGTGTTCGAAGCCGAGCTTACGATAAATTTCAGGCCGATCGGTCGAGAGGGCGGCTGCCACATAGCCAAACTCCGACGCGGCAGCCTGTTGGGTTGATCGAATTAGCATTTGGGCGTAACCCTGGCCGCGATGTTCGGGCGTAGTGCAAACCCCCGCAATACCCGCTACAGGAATTAAGGCGCCCCCAGTGACTCTAACGGCAGTAGGAATGATGGTCAGACCGGAGATGATACTACCGGATGAATTGTCGATCAGTATCCGCTTATGTGTAATATCGAAATAGGGGTCGGCAAAGAAGATGGGCCGTGCACTGTCCAGCTCCAGGTTGAAGCATGTGCACATATGTTTGAGGAATAGCTCTTCCTCACCGGCTCTAATTGCACGGACCTCATACTGATGGACCGGCTCGGTCATCTGCAGGAAACGCTTTCGCTGTTGTCGTTTATTTGGAAGGCAGCTTTACTTGTTGTTGTGTAAGGTCGATTTGTATCCGGCCGTGCTGACTTTGCAGCCTTTGGAGTGTACATAGGAACTGATATGACAGCGGATCCTTCGCTTTGAGTTGAGCAGGAAAATTTGCGTAGGTTGCGAAAGCTTCTGCAAAGCCCTCATCAACGGAATATCCTGCGTAATCGCTAATGAGATTTCCGAGAGATTTTTGGATTGCGTAAATTCGATTATAGGCTCTTTTTTGCTGACCGTTTAGCCTGGTACGCCAAACATAGTGGCCGTATTCATGAGAAGCAGTATACTCCAATTCATCGTCAGGTCGGGAAGCTCGCAGTGTGATCACCGGTGGTCCATCCTCGTAAACTCCGTCCACGGAATCGTCCGAATTATCGTTTGATACGGGCTGGCCGTTCGAGTCATTCAAGAAGCTATCCATGTCGGTATCGTTTAAGATCTGGACCGCGATTGACTGGGATGTGTGAAATTGCAAAGGAATCCGGTCAGCATATACCCACTGAATTGCTTCCCGCTGTCCACGTGTTCCACCGACGATAGTGAGATCGGCGGAAGCGCAGCAGCAAAGCAAAAAACAGAGGCTCGCGCACGGTATTATTTTTTTTAGCATCATGGGGATCATTTTGTCGGTCAATCATGTCCTAAAATAGAATACAACGTTCTATTTAGAAAAGCCCTGCTTTTCTGTCCGGGTGCAGAGTCGAATCGGCGGCATTGGCGACGTTATTACTATTCCATAGATAATGGATAAAGGCAAAAGTGACGCCAACAAATCAGCCGTCTTTCGTCATAATATTTACGCTTCGCAGGCAGAGTCGCTGCGTCGGACACCTCTATTAAAGACCGTTGTTAGATCTCAAGGGAAAGTTGCAGGTTAGAATTTGCATCGCGGCGAACGTCTCTTCGGAATAATCTACACCACAATTGGGATTGCCTTGCTGTTGGTGGTATTTTTTCTCGCTTACGAAATGCTGACGCATCCAGTTCCTGGATTGGCTAGTGCGCTCGCTCCGACCCCGACAGGGAGTTCAGACAATGCGATGGGGCGGGTGGGAAATTCGGTTATAGCGTTCTTGCTAAAGCTCGCTGTGCTCTTCGTTATGACTCTTGCCGGCTCTCACGTTGCTTCCCGCGGCATTCAGCTTTACCACGGCACGGGTCTTCAAGCCTCTGCGGCCGTGAGGACGCCGTCCGATGTGGAACGTACGGGCGGTGCAACCGGGCCCGGTTCGGTCGGTTCGTTTAATTCCGCCGACTCCGATGAGCGCCAGTAGCCCCGGTAGACTTCCCACAACAAAACCGAATAGAATGGTACGTATTCTATCCACGCGGACCACCAGTATGTTTCATGAGTGAAATAGAAGGTGTAGTTCATAATGGACGTACCGAGAAGAACAATCACTGCTGCCGATGGACGCTTTCCGACACAGGTCGCCACGGGAATAAGCCACACCATATACCACGGGAATAGGGTCGGTACTACCAACAGGCAGCTACAGACTATAATTAACGACCTTCTCATCAGCTCTTTGAGTGTGCTTAATGGTCGATATATCATCGCCCCAACCACTACAAGAATCATTAGATCCGTGATTTGATTGGCTAGCTGCAAGTGTTTTGTGGTGTAGTACGACAGGAAATAGTCGATCAAGGCGTGGATGCTTCCGTTTACCTCGACATTCATCAAATACTGCTGCATTCCATGGAGGAATTCGTGGGCTTCCATGATTTGGGGGATGCCGAAGAGGGCCAGGAACACTAGCGCGTAAGCGGCGAATGTCCATCCGGACTTACGTGCAAACAGCGGAATAAGCAGGAGTGGAAATCCCTTGGTGAGGACCGAAGCAGCTATCAGAATCGACGCGAGCCGAGTTCGTCCGCAAGCGAAAACAAGAAATGTGGCAAGGAAGAAAAATACGCCGGTGACATCCTGGTGGCCGGATAGACCAATTTCGATGATGGGCAACGGACACCACGCATACCAAACCACTTTCCATGCAGGCTGATCGAGCTTTATCAGGAGCCTCCAAAGAAGGAGCATATTGCCGATATCGAACGTCACGTACATTAGCTTGTAACCGGTTATGTTGTTGTGAAATAGCAAACTCCCGATCGCAAAAATCTCTTGCGAGACTGACATATAGACAGTCTGATATGGCTTGTACTCCATCGGCATCCATATCTGCCAGTCACGCAGGTGCGCCAGTCGAGAGTCGTTTGGTGTCCAACGAAATGGGTTGACGCCGTGGATACTCAGTCTGCCATCCCAAATATAACGATAGATATCCGTGCTGAGAGACGGTGGAGAATGGACAAGCATCAATCTGAACACAATGCCGAAGAGAATAATGAATTGAGGAACGAACTTATACAGCTTATCTACAGCGGGTACGACGCGAAAGGAAGCGTAAAGATAGACGAAGTAGGCAGTGAGATAGAGAAAAAAGTAAATCCAAACAGGGCTTAACAAGTCAACGCGCAGGGAAGTGTAATAAAACAATCCGAGCAGTGCAACCGTAGTGGTGATCAGCAGTATGAACGGATAAGGTTTTTGCTCAGCAGCTTCTAGATCTTTTACTTTTCTGGGCATTTGGAGTTCAGCCGTATATTACCCTTAATCTATCGCCCGATTGATTGACACTCGTCCTTCGAATAGGTTATACTCGCGCAAGATGTGTCAGATATTGGTAGTAGATGACGAAGAAGAGGTCCGCGAAGCTGTGAAACGGCGCTTGGAACGGGAAGGTTACTTCGTGTTGAGCGCTCAGAGTGAAGAAAGCGGATTGAACACCGTGCAAGATTCTGCACGGCCATTCGATATTGTCATTACCGACATGAGCATGGAGGATGCTAACTCCGGCATCCGGATTCTTGAAGGCGCTGTCGCGCGAGACCTTTTTACCGAGGTTATTGTTCTCACGGCTTACGGCAATGTTGCTAACGCAGTCGAGTGTATGAAACGCGGGGCATTCGACTATGTCGAAAAAAATATGCCAGGCGTTGATGTCTATGAGCTGCTTTGCTTAAAGGTACAGCAGGCAATCGAGCGTCGTCGCTCGGCAGTCGGTAAGCTTCGTCTACTTGAGAATATCAGTAAAAACCGCCCAAGCAGTTAAAGGAGATTAGCCCGCGCCCATGGAACCACTGTCCTCAAATCTTCTGCAAGACTGGGATGAGAGCAGCCGGAGGGAATGGCTGGTTACGAACGGAATTGGCGGCTATGCAAGCTCGTCGGTCAGCGGAGCCAACACTCGCCGGTATCATGGCCTTCTCGTCGCAGCCTGCGAGCCGCCCCTCGGCCGTGCAGTCGTATTTTCCAAGCTCGAAGAAGAGGTGAGAGTGGAAGACCACCTCTACCTCCTCAGCGCAAACAAATATCCGAGCGTCATCTACCCGCAAGGCTTTAGGCATTTGCAGAGTTTTACAGTCGATCCGGTTCCAACTTTCGTTTTCGAAGTTCACGAATCGACAGTTGTTTTGAAAAAGCAGATCTGGATGGCCTCCGGATCGAACACTGTCTTCATCTCCTACACCTTGTTGAAGGCTCCTGAGCCGATCAAGCTTGCGCTTGTTCCATTTCTTGCTTACAAGGATTACCATACGGAACAGCACCGATGGGACGGATTTACTGCGCTAACATCGCCGACGCCGCTGAATGGCTTGCGAATACTCGACTTTGCCGACGCGCAACCGACTTTTATTCGGCTGACGCCCCACAATTCGTTTCAATTCAACGCAGAGAGCGGCTGGTTTTTCAACTACGAATATCAGCGCGAGGAAGAGCGGGGCCTCGACTTTTTAGAAGACCTCTATTGCCCTGGACGATATGACGGCATTCTTGCGCCAGGCAAATCAGTAACGTTTGTCGCCAGTCTTGGCGAAGAAAATACGGATGATCCAGATGAGGCGTATCAGTCCGAACTGGAGCGTCAGTCGCGACTCTTTGCAATAGCCGGTTTGAAAAAATCAGAAAAGGCAGACCTGAAGCGACTGGTAATTGCGGCCGATCAGTTTCTTATCGAAAAGTCTCCTAAAGTGGCTCGGGCCACGATCATCGCCGGCTATCCCTGGTTCACCGATTGGGGACGTGATACGATGATATCGCTCCCGGGACTCGCGCTGGAGACTGGCCGCTTCGACGTGGCCAAATCAATTCTCGAGACATTCGCCGGGGCTGTGTCCGATGGTCTGATACCTAATCGATTTACAGATCACGGGGTAGGGGCGGAATTCAATACGGTCGATGCAACGCTATGGTTCTTTCATGCTGCTTACAGCTATGCTGAAAAGTCGGGTGACTGGGACTTGTTGACAAAATCGTTATTGCCAACCTTCGAAACGATACTTGATGCCCACGTCGCCGGAACGAAATACGGCATTAAGGTGGACGAGACGGATGGGCTTCTTGACGCGGGAGAGCCAGGGGTACAGCTAACGAGGAT
>PLAD01000214.1 GCA_003134215.1 Armatimonadota bacterium | reverse complement strand
GTCGCCGAAGCGACGCTTTCGTTTCTTGGAATCGGAGTTCCCCCTCCGCTGCCATCGTGGGGTACCCTCATCGCAGGGCCGCTGGAGTCGGGCTATTGGAAAGAGCTTCCCGGCCTGGTGCTGTACCCCGCCCTCGCACTGACATTGACTGTGCTGTCTTTCAACTTTTTGGGGGACGCACTACGGGATGCACTGGACCCGAGGTCAAATGATCGGTAGTCGGGCATTCACATCGACTAGCCGATATTCCCTAGATAGCTATTCACTCGAAACGACCATCTTTGCTCGCCCGAAGCAGTGCAAAAGCTAGATATAATAGGTACTAGAAGCTTTTTACTAGTTCCCAACAAAATCGCATCCCCACGAAAAGGATTATCATGGATAGTTTTGAAACCCGGTCAACGCTTACTGTAGGCGACAAGGAGTTTGAAATTTTCAGACTTGCCAAGTTCGCTGCCTCAACGGATATCAGCCGTCTCCCTTACTGTCTGAAAGTGCTGCTGGAAAATTTGCTGCGCACTGAAGATGGACTTGCGGTTACCAAAGAAGATATCCTCTTCCTGGCCAACTGGGACCCGAAAGCGGTCCCAAGCCGAGAGATCGCCTTTACGCCGGCTCGTGTCCTGCTGCAGGACTTCACAGGGGTTCCAGCGGTGGTCGACCTTGCCGCGATGCGCAGCGCCATGGCGCGACTGGGCGACAATCCAAAGAAGATCAATCCCCTTTCGCCGGCGGAATTGGTAATCGACCACTCAGTACAAGTGGATGCGTTCGGTACCGGCCTGGCCTTGAAGATTAACGCCGACCTGGAAGCGGAACGCAATAAAGAGCGTTACGCATTCCTGCGCTGGGGACAGAGCGCTTTTGAAAACTTTCAGGTCGTGCCGCCGGACACAGGTATTGTGCACCAGGTGAACCTGGAGTATCTCGCGCGGACAGTTTTCGCATCACGAAACGGCGGACATTCAGCGACTGGCGCACCATTGCCTCAGGCTTACCCGGATACATTGGTAGGTACCGACTCGCATACGACGATGATCAATGGACTAGGCGTCCTTGGCTGGGGTGTCGGCGGTATCGAGGCCGAAGCAGCCCTGCTTGGTCAGCCGGTCTCGATGCTGATCCCGGAAGTGATCGGCTTCCGGCTGGAAGGACAGCTTCCAGAAGGCTCGACCGCGACCGACCTGGTTTTGACGGTAACTCAAATGCTGCGGGCCAAGGGAGTGGTTGGCAAATTTGTCGAATTCTACGGCCCAGGCCTGCCTAATCTTCCGCTGGCAGACCGTGCGACGATCGCGAACATGGCGCCGGAATACGGCGCGACCTGCGGCATCTTCCCGGTTGATGCAGAGACGCTGCGTTATCTACGCTTCACGGGACGGTCGGATGCGCAGGTTGCACTTGTCGAGGCTTATACCAAGGAGCAGGGCTTGTTCCACACATCGGAGAGCCCGGAAGCGCACTATTCGGACAGCCTGTCGCTCAACCTGAGCGAGGTGCTGCCAAGCATTGCCGGCCCAAAGCGACCGCAAGACCGTGTCCTGCTCACCGACGCTAAATCGTCGTTCTCGAACGCTTTGTCGGTGATTCTAGGGCCCGGTGGACCGTTGAACCCGCCGAAACAGGTGGTGCGCTGGGAGGGCGAGGGTGGACATCCGGCATCAGCCCCGGTCGAAGAGCCGGTTGAAGAAGCGACAGGTATCAAGTTCACGCTCGAAGAGGCCGAGCATATTCTCGACCACGGCTCGATCGTAATCGCGGCCATCACGAGCTGTACGAATACGTCCAATCCTTCGGTGATGATTGCTGCCGGACTTCTTGCTAAGAAGGCGGTCGAACGCGGACTCTTTACGAAGCCGTGGGTCAAGACGTCGCTCGCTCCTGGATCTAAAGTGGTAACTGAATATCTGGAAAAGGCCGGACTGGATGTCTATCTCGACAAGCTGCGGTTCAATACGGTTGGCTACGGGTGTACGACCTGTATTGGAAACTCCGGACCGTTGCCGGTGGAGATTTCGGAAGCGATCAACAAGGGCAACCTGGTGGTGGCATCGGTGCTTTCGGGCAACCGAAACTTTGAAGGTCGGATCAACTCGGATGTAAAGGCGAACTACCTGATGTCTCCTCCCCTGGTAGTGGCCTATGCCCTCGCCGGCCGGATGGATGTCGACCTGACAAACGACCCGCTGGGCTATGGTCCTGAGGAGGAAGCAATCTACCTCAAGGATATCTGGCCGACGCAAAAAGAAGTGACCGATGCGATCGAGCAGGCAATTCAGTCGGAGATGTACCGAAAGTCTTACGACGGAGTGTTCGACGGTGACGAACGATGGAACGAGCTGACGGTTCCGCAGGGCGAGCTGTTCACCTGGGATCCGACATCAACCTATGTGAAAGAGCCGCCTTACTTCATCGATATTCCGCGGGAAGCGGCGAGCGCGGTGAAGGAGATCACCGGCGCCAAGGTGCTTGCGGTGCTCGGGAACAGTATCACTACGGACCATATTTCACCGGCGGGAAGCATCAAGGAAAATTCTCCGGCCGGTAAGTATCTCATCGAACACGGTGTTAAACCGTCAGACTTCAACTCCTACGGCTCACGCCGCGGAAATCATGAAGTGATGGTGCGCGGCACCTTTGCAAACGTTCGCCTGAAGAACCAACTTGCTCCTGGAACAGAAGGAGGTTTTACCACCTACCTACCTACCGGAGAAGTGACTACAATCTTCGATGCATCGATGCGCTATCAAGCGGCTGGAACGCCGTTGATACTCATCGCCGGCAAGGAATACGGTTCCGGTTCAAGCCGAGACTGGGCGGCTAAGGGCCCGAACCTGCTTGGGATCAAGGCGGTAATCGCGGAGAGCTACGAGCGCATTCACCGATCCAACCTGGTCGGCATGGGGATTCTGCCGCTGCAGTTCCATCGTGAAGAGAACGCAGAAATGCTGGGCCTTACCGGCCACGAAACCTACGACATCATCGGTCTCGCCGATGCGATCGCTTCGGGCTTCGCCAATGGTCACGAGCTCGAAGTAAAAGCAACCCGCGCCGAGGGCGCAGTGATCGACTTCTTCACGCTGGTGCGAATCGATACAGCGCAGGAGATTCTCTACTACAAAAACGGCGGAATCCTGCAGTACGTGCTAAGGCAATTGATCGCCAAGAACTAGCGAAAATGACGACAGGCCGAGCGGTTCAGCCGCCCGGCCTGTTTTTTTGTGAAACGAGTAAACTCAACCCGCCTTTTTGCGAATTATAACCTTTAGCGTAGCGATGCCGTCGGTTCCTGCAGCGGCTGGATTGGTCAGCGTAACCGAGAACTGTCTGGTCTGAGCATCATAGCTGGAATAGAGGGTTTTACCGTCAACTATGACGGTCGGGACTGCCGAGGCGAAGCCGGTGAGGACGATATTCGATTCGCCGCTCGCCATTAAAACGGTTGCGTCTAGTTCGCGCGGCAAATCTGCGATCGACTTTATTCTCTGTCGGCCTGTCCCGACGAATTTACCTGCGTCTCCCAAAAAGGCAATGCCGGATTTACCGACCGGGGCGATGATGTAGCTGTTCCAACTGGTCGCTTGGATATTGTCCTTAAATTTATCGGAGGCATTGATTTCTTTCGAAGCCTCGTTCAGTGAGGAGACGTAAACTTTGCCGGTGCAGCCGAACGATGCCGGGGAGAAGCTGACATCCGAGCTGTCGCCGGTCCGGGTTAGGGCGAAGACATAGATTGTCTTTACTCCATTATTTGTGAAGGTCGATGCAACGAGAGGCAAGCGGGTGCCTTTGAAGTCGTTTAGAATGGAGCTGTCGGTCGGCAGCAGCGGGGCATCCGGCTTTACAATGACTCCGTCGCCGCGAATCACCTTCCATATGTTGGGAACCAACTCCTCACCGATTTTATCTCCAATGCCGACCGGGCCGGCTGACAATGTCGAAGCGACGAGACAACCGGTGTCTTCACTGTTGAGAACGTCGGTCCAGGGTCGGATATGCAGGGCATCGGCAAGGATGGACGTGTACAAAAAGTCGTTCCAACGCGGCCGGATGAATTTGTCCTCACTGGTACGGATCGTTGTCAGGTTGTCGTATTTGGAACCCTGCAGAAAAAACCGTGGGGTCGCCATACAGTATTGGAGCGTCTCGCCGTTTGCCTTCGCTGCGTTTGCCATGTTATCGGTAAACGCGTTCCCAATGTCCAGGTTGGTTGACATGTCCGGGGAGTACTTGTAAAGGTCAACCAGCCAATCTTGTTCGTAGCAAAAGACGCCATTTTGCGCCAGGTACTTTGCTCGGTCGTCCCAATAGCGGGGATCGACGGGGGCGATACCGGAGATCTTGTATTGCGAGTGATAAGGACTAATTGGGTCGATCCACCTTCCATGTACTGCGATGGGCACGCCTAGATCGTGGTCGAATGCCGCGAGCCCATTGGGAAAAAGAGCCGGAGATGCGCTGTAATCGAGAGTCCCGCCGTAGGCGTTCCAGCTGCCCTCAGGCAGCTTTGGATTTTTAGGGCCGCCCGCCGCGCCGTTAGGGCCGGTCCGGGTCTTCTGGTACCACCAGCTATCCAGTTGGAAATAACGCAGCGGAATATTTTCACTCTTATACTCATCGCGTACCGCCAGGAGTGTGCCGGTGTAGCCTTTATCTAGGTCGTAGTTGTAGTAATAGGTCGCGCCGTTGTCGGTCCAATAGCCGAGGTACTTTAGCATAAGATCGCTGTCGTCGTTCGGCTTTGGCTTGTCACTGAGGGCAGTCAATGCATTTCCCCATTCGTGGATGGTGGACTCGATTCCACTGCCGATAACGAGCGCTGTCAAATGCTTAAAGCCGGCCGGGAGAGCCGTAATGTTGCTGTTGATTCCGCTGGCAAGACTAGTGTCGAGGCTCCCGGACATTTGTGCGACAATGAAATCGGATGCAGGTGAAAGCACCGCAGTATTGAAGTGATCGTCAAAGAATACCCAGGGTGTCGAGGTCTGCTGGAGATCAAAGGAGTGCGGGCTGAAGACGACATCGCGATAGCTCATCGTGTGCAAGCCGCTCGGGAAAGCTGTGAAGTCGGGAAAATCAGGGGTCGGCCCGGTAAGTTCCTGCGGACTTTCAAGCGAGAACAATGCTTCATACTTGCCGGCGTAAGTTCGAATCGTACCAATATAGGCATGGCCGTCCTGAGACCAGTTGAACGACAACTGGTCGTATTTCCCAATCGAATCCGAACCAGAGTCGGGAGCGCTGATGCTGAGCGGCGCTTCAACGGAGCCGGTAAAGGTCCATCGGCGTACGCTGTCCGACAGCGTATATCGCCGGGAGGCCGCGTCGACCGTGATTGTCAGTCCACCGAGCGGCGATACAGTCTCAAGCCCACTGTTTTCAGAATGGGCAGGAATGGCAGTCGCTAATGCGAGTGTCAGCAACGCAAGGAGAAGGAAACTTTGAGAATGTCTTTTCATAGATGTTAAGCTCCGTATTCTCCAAAGTGAACATGACTTCCTTCTTTCGACAAATCGTTGTTTGCTTAGTAGTCGCCGGTAACGATATTGGCCAAAGGTTCGGCTGCGACATAGCGGCGGAGCTGTTCGTGAATGAAGGGATAGACCTTTTTCAGGTAATCGGTCGAGTTTCCGGAGGAATGTTGGGTGAGCGACAAGTTTTTTGTGGTCCAGAGCCGATGGCCGGCGGGGATCGGCTCGGGCTCCGTGGTATCGAGAAAAGCAAAGAGGCGTCCGCTGGACAATTCTTCAATTAACGCATCTGTGTCTACGGTTCCGCCGCGGCCTGCGTTAATGATCAGGGCGTGGTCAGGAAGCTTTGCGAGCAACTCCCTGTTCACCAAAGACTTGGTTTCGGGAGTCAACGGGAGTATATTCACGAGGACGTTGGTTGTTGCGAGGACATCGCTGGCATTTGCCAATCCGTAGATCTTAGCGCCATCGGGCGCGATCCGTTGTGTGCGTGCAATACGCTCAATGGTGATCCCGAACGGTGCTAGACGGCTCGCTACCGCTTTACCAATTGAACCATATCCCAGAATGGCGACCGTAGATCCTTCGACCGTATCGGTGTCGATGCTGTCCCACTTCCCCTCTTCTTTCAGGCGGAAGTAGGCTGCGAATTTGTTGTAATGAGCGAGAATTGCTCCGACGATCCATTCGCTTACAGCCGAATCATGAAGGCCGCGTCCGTTGCATAATGTAACTCCCGGCGGAATAAACCGCGCGAGTCGGTCGACTCCGGCGGAGTAGCATTGTATGACCTTGAGCGAGGTCATCTGGCGCAGCTGGTCAGCAAAGAGATCTGGATCTTTGATCCACGGAGCAATCAGAAATTCGACGCGAGCGGCATCGGGCGGCAAATCGCGCTTCGCTGACGGAAGGTAACCCAGCTCGATTGTATCGGGAAGGTCCGAGAGATATTGGGCATCCGTGCCTTCTGGTACCCAAAGCAGCATTGTAAAAGCTGTCCTGGGGCGGAGGACGGCTCCGCCCCGAATGACCTGCTTATTTTTTCAGGTTGTAGAACGACTTAAGTCCGTCGAAGTGCGCGCTTGCGCCCAGCTCCTCTTCAATACGAAGCAACTGGTTGTATTTTGCGACCCGGTCGGACCGTGCGGGCGCTCCGGTTTTAATCTGACCGGCGTTGGTGGCAACGACGATATCGGCGATAGTCGAGTCCTCGGTTTCGCCGGATCGGTGCGAGATAATGGCTGTGTAGCCCGCGCGCTTGGCCAGTTCGATGGCATTTAAAGTCTCGGTGAGAGTACCGATCTGATTGACCTTGATTAGAATGGAGTTCGCAGTGTTGGAGTCGATACCACGCTGCAGATACTGAGTGTTAGTAACGAAGAGGTCGTCGCCGACGAGTTGGACCTTGTCTCCGATACGGTCGGTAAGGAGCTTCCAGGTCGCCCAGTCGTCCTCCGCAAGCCCATCTTCAATGGAGATGATGGGATACTTTGCGACTAGCGCGGCGTAAAAGTCGACCATTTCCTCGCCTGACAGAGTGCGGCCTTCGCCCTTTAGAATATACTTTCCGTCTTCGAAGAACTCCGAAGAAGCCGGGTCGAGGCCGATAAAGATCTGCTCACCGGGCGTATAGCCGGCGGCGGTGATTGCTTCGAGAATGACTTCGATGGCGGACTCGTTGGACGGTAGGTTTGGAGCGAACCCACCCTCGTCACCAATACCGGTGCTGATGCCCTTATCGTGTAGAACCTTCTTCAGTGAATGATAGACATCGACACCCCATCGCAAAGCTTCGGAGAAGGACTGAGCGCCGGCCGGGAGTATCATGAACTCTTGGAGGTCGACATTCGAGTCGGCATGCTTTCCGCCGTTGAGGATATTCAGCATCGGGACCGGAAGCTGGGTACCATTGGTACCTCCGATATAGCGGTAAAGGGGAAGACCAAGGGAGTTGGCCGCCGCCTTCGCAACTGCAAGGGACACACCAAGAATCGCATTCGCGCCTAAGTTGCCTTTGTTCTCAGTTCCGTCGAGATCGATCAACAGTCGATCGATACCTACTTGATCAGCCGCGTCAAGCGTCACAATCTGCGAGGCGATTGTCTCATTGACGTTTTCGACAGCTTTCAGAACGCCCTTGCCGCCGTAAAGCCGCTTGTTACCGTCACGCAGTTCCACCGCTTCATGAACCCCGGTGGAAGCTCCTGATGGTACGCTTGCTCTTCCGACCGATCCGTCTTCGAGGTAGACCTCGACCTCGACTGTCGGGTTACCCCGCGAGTCAAGTATCTGGCGACCGATTACGCCCTGTATGAGAGTCGACATTTATCCATTCTCCTTCAAATTTCCGACATTCCTATAAATTAGTTCATGCTTGCAGCGCAGCTAGTTTCTGCCGCTCAACTTCGGCGACAGTTTCGTACAGATTTTTCACATACGGAGAGTAAAGCGCCAGCGCGACCTGTGTTTCGACGAAACCTTCAGGCACGCCCATATCATACCGCGTACCTTCGATGCAGAGGGCAATGTAACGCTCTGACTCTTTCAAAAGTATTTCTTGAGCGGAGGTGAATTGAATCTCGCCTTTGTTACGCAGATCGTTATCGATCAGATACTGAAGGTAATCGAAGATCGTCGGTGGCAGGGCGTGGATCCCGAAAAACGAATAGTAGAAACCGTCGGGCGCACTTGCAGATCGAAGTTCCGCTCGCGCCTGCTTAATTGTCGGCTTTTCCACCATTCTGGTAATACGCGATGCCAGCTTGCTGCCTTCAATTGGTTCTGATGCAACGATTCCGTACCGGTGAACGATATCCTCCGGCACAGCCGAGACACTCGATATCGGGTCACCGAGAATCTCGTACTGTTCTGCGACCTGCTGTGCACAGCGAGTGCTGCCGGAAAGATAGATATGGTCTCCAAGCAGCATAAGAAATGGTTCGTCACCGACGAAATCCCTGGCTTGAAAGACCGCGTGGCCATAACCTTCCTGCGTTTTCTGGATGACGAAAGTGAGTCTCGATTGAATATCTTCCAGCCGATCAGAAAGCTGCAAGCCCCAAGGCTTGTTAACAAAACTTGTCCGTTGCTGCGGGGTGAGGCCTCGAAAATGACTCTTAATGGCATCGACATTTCCTGGGTTCGCAACTATGCAAACCTCCTCGATCCCAGATGCCAGCGCTTCCTCCACAATGATCTGCAGAGTCGGCTTCGTATAACCATCCACATCGACAAGGGGAAAGAGTTCCTTTTGCACGGTGTTCGTGGCTGGGTACTGGCGCGTACCTCTTCCTGCAGCCGTTATCACTGCTTTACGAATCTTTGCCATTGGGTGAATACGTTACCTTCCGACGACGACAACGCAACAGACGGATAAAAATTTCTTGTGTCTCCTTCAAAAGGCGGACGGATAATTAGTACCCTGTCCTGCATAATAGTGGAAGGCAAGAAGCAACGTGCGGTCAGCGCTGGTAGTTATTATGGGATGTGCGCTCTCTCCGTGTCAAGGAAACCAAGCCGTTCGCCCGCCAAATGGCCACCGCTCGTCCATTTTGACTAACTCGTTAAATTACCTGTTGTTATCTGAACAGGAACCGATACTTACACTCTATAACCAAGCGCAAGCGATTGTCGCTTCGAAGGACTAGTTTATGAAATCAGTTGACATGGCGATCATTGGCAGTGGACCAGCCGGGCAGAAGGCTGCCATACAATCCGCAAAACTGGGCAAGTCTGTCGCTTTGATCGAACGCAACAGTGTGCTGGGCGGAGCATGCATACATACAGGAACGATTCCCAGCAAAGCAATGCGCGAGGCCGTCCTCCATATGACGGGCTTGATGAGTCGGGGTTTTTACGGTGAACGTGACCAGAGCAAGCGGACGATCACGATTGAAGACCTTATTTATCGCTGCAGAGCAATCATCCGCCAGGAGATCCTGGTGATTCGCGAACATATGATGCGTAACGGAGTCGAGCTGTTATGGGGCCGAGCAGAATTTCTCGGTCCACACACAATTCAAGTCTGCCGTGACGATTCGTGCGATACCATCGAGGCGGAAAATATTATTATTGCTACCGGCACTACCCCTGCCCGGCCGTCGTCGATTCCATTCGATAACACACATATCGTCGACAGCGACACGCTTCTCGAATTACCGCATCTGCCGAAATCGATCATTATCGTCGGCGGCGGAGTCATTGGGACGGAGTACGCATGCATGATGGCGGCTCTCGGTGTCCGAGTTATTCTTACCGAAGCCCGAAATATGCTGCTGGAATTTGCAGACGCCGAAATCACTGAAGCACTGCAGTACCGGATGCGTTCGATGGGGGTTACACTTCGCCTTGGTGAGCGTGTAGAGGAAGTGGTAATGGTTGAAGGTCCGCAAGTTCAAGCCACGCTGCAAAGCGGCAAGCATCTGCGGGCGGAAACGCTGCTTTATTGTATCGGCCGCCAGGGCGGAACAGCGAAGCTGGCACTCGACAAAGTGGGCCTGACGCCGGATAACCGCGGTCGACTCAAAGTCAATGACAACTATCAAACAGAGATTCCACATATCTATGCTGTGGGCGACGTCATTGGATTTCCGGCGCTCGCAAGTACATCGATGGAACAGGGACGACTTGCTGCTTGCCATGCATTCGGCGAGCCAACGACATCGATCCCGCACCTGTTTCCAGTCGGCATCTACTCCATTCCGGAGATTTCCATGGTTGGGAAAACAGAAGCACAGTTGACTGAAGAGGGTGTCCCTTACGAAGCCGGAATTGCACAGTATCGCGAGATAGCGCGAGGCCAGTTGCTTGGCGACGACGGCGGCATGCGGTAGCTTCTGATCCACGAGGAAGACCGCCGGATTCTCGGAGTCCACGCGATCGGCACCGGCGCAACGGAACTAATCCACATTGGCCAGGCGGTGATGG
>PLAD01000398.1 GCA_003134215.1 Armatimonadota bacterium | reverse complement strand
CATATCAGGGATTGTGAGCGAGATATCTCCCAGGGCTCGAAGCATTCTAAGGCTGACCGCGACATCCGCCTTAGCATAGAGTCGGATCTGCTCGAATGCAGAATCCATCAACCGTTCGAAGCCAAGCCAGGGAATGGTGACGCGGATTACTCCCGGCGGATCATAGTAACGTGTATCAGGAATGTCTCTCGATGCAAACCGAATAAGCACGCGAGTGAGTTGATCGATACAGTTAATGGCTGTACTTGGATCGTTCACTGCGGGAGATATCGCTTTAAGCGCTATATCAACAATTTGAAGTATTCCGAACTCGATATCCTGCTGCAGTGTCCGGGTAGCTCCGAGATCGAAGACGCTGCGCAAATCTGCGATCCGCGAAGGTGTGAGCTTGTCACCGCGTGAGACAATCATCAGCGGGACGCCTTGAGGAACGAAGTGACCGACTCTTCGCAGCACCTGGACTGTGAGTCCGTAACTCTTCGCAAGTGATACCAGCAGGCCGGTGTCTATGAATCGTACATAGCCCGACGATTCACTGAGTATCGAAGCCTGCCGTTGATCGAAGGCGGGAGGTGCAATGTCGGCCATCCTGTCACGACGGTTTGGCTTGGGCATGGTTTCGTCAATAATCGCCTCAGTCTCTCCCGCGATACGATCGACAATATGGTTGACGCCGATCGCCTGCGAGATGTGATGAATGAAGTAAAGCAGCCATCCCACGCAGGCAAGTGCAAGCACCATCGAACCAAGAACGGTCAGTACAGGTTCCGCCGGATGCGGAAGAAAATGTGCCGCCGGCAGCGCGGCGATACAGTATGTGAATGTTCCCAGGAAAATCCCAAGGGTCTGCTGGGTGACTTTGTCCTGGGCAAACGCAGTGAGAATACGCGGCGAGTACTGCATTGATGCGAGCGGCAATGTCATGAGCAGGATTGCAAAGACGATGGAGACGACAGTCATCATCGATGCAGCGATTGTGCCGAGGATTGTTTGCGCCACCTGCGGGTCTTCACGCGAAGGGAAAAGAACCAACGGCACCCAACTACTGAGCGAAGGATATGATTGCTCGAGGATCGAGAGTGCAGCGCCCAAAATACCAAGAGCAAGCGCAATGATCAATGGCCGCACCAAAAAACCGCCCCGCAGATTGTACAAAACGTAACGGAGAAATGGTGAAAGTCGCTTAATCAAGGCAGTTCCTCATCGCAGTTATAGCACAACGGGAGCCCTCGATTGAAATCGGGGCTGGGAGCCGACGCGGCAAACGTCCAGGGGACGAAAGACCGGCAAAACCAGGGCGCCCGTTGAGCATCGATCAATTGGCGCCCCTCTGCTTTGAATCAGCCCTTGAGTGAGGCTATGTCGATGACGAAGCGATATTTGACATCGCTTTTGAGGACTCGATCATAGGCTTCGTTGATCTTCTGGATCGGAATAAGTTCGATGTCGGCGACGATATTGTGTTCGGCGCAATAGTCGAGCATCTCCTGGGTCTCTTCGATCCCGCCTACACCTGAGCCCGCAAGGGAGCGTCGGTTGATAAGTAGTGCGAACGGCTGTATCGCCGCTGGTTCTGGAGGAACTCCAACTGTCACCATAACGCCGTTTAATCTCAATAGGCCGAGATAGAGGTTTAAGTCGTGCGGGGCGGAAACCGTGTCAATGATAAAGTCGAACGTCGATGCCAGCGATTTCAAGGCCTCAGGGTCCCGCGTCAGTACTACTTCGTCAGCGCCAAGTCGCTTGGCATCGTCTTCCTTACCGGGCGAGGTTGTAAACTGAGTTACATGCGCTCCCAGCGAATGAGCGAACTTTAGGGCCATGTGCCCGAGTCCCCCGAGACCAACGACGCCAACTTTCTGGCCAGGACCGACTTTCCAGTGGCGCAGGGGTGAATACGTGGTAATACCGGCACATAGCAGCGGCGCGACGGCGGCTAGATCGAGTTTCGGCGATATTTTGAGGGTGTAGGCCTCGTCAACCACGATATTTTCTGAGTACCCTCCATAGGTCGGACTACCGTCCTTGAACCGACTGTTGTATGTCTGTACAGCGCCTCTTTCGCAAAATTGCTCCTGCTTTTCGACAGTACAGTTGTGACACTCGCGACAGCTATCGACCAGAACACCTACTCCGGCCAGATCGCCGACGGCGAATTTTGTGACTGCTGAACCGACATGGGTGACCCGACCGACGATTTCATGACCGGGAACCATTGGGAAGATCGAGCCGCCCCATTCGTCGCGAGCCTGATGGATATCTGAGTGACAGACTCCGCAGTAGAGAATATCGATTTTTACATCGGACGGTCCGGGTTCACGACGATTGAAGGACCAGGGTTGAAGTGGAGTTGTTGAGCTTTCAGCAGCGTAACCACGTGTGTTTGACATAGTGAGATTTCCTTAATGCAGAGAAAAATTGTGACGTATCCACGAACATTAACGCTTCCCACTTTGATCCTGTTCCCTTTTTATTCGGCAGGTACTTGCGCAGAAGAAAATGTTGTGTTATACTGTACTATATAAGATAGTACAGTTAGGGTGAAGCCGACGCTCGTGCGGCGGCGCCAAAGGAGCAGTGGCCGTGGAATACGTCATTGAAACAGATCGTCTTACGCGCTATTACGGTGCGAATCCCGTTGTAGACTCATTAAGTCTTCGCGTTCCCAAAGGCTGTATTTATGGCTTCTTAGGGCGCAATGGGGCCGGTAAGAGTACGACCATTAAGATGATGCTGGGATTTGTTACTCCGACGCGCGGTTCGTCAACGATTTTCGGGGAGGACAGTCTCAAGCTGAGTCCGAAAACGCGGGGCCGCATCGGATATCTGGCCGAAGGACATTATGTTTACGAGTGGATGACGGTGAACGAATGCCGTGACTTTCAGCGCGGAACTTACGGAAAGTGGAACGACGATCTGTTTGTCGGAGTCATTCAGCACTTCGGTATCAGCCTGAAGGATAAGGCAAAGAACCTTTCTCGGGGGCAGCGAGCAGGCCTTTGCCTCGGCCTGACGCTTTCGCCGGAGCCGGAGTTGTTGATCCTCGACGATCCAGCCCTCGGACTGGACCCAGTCGCACGGCACAGCCTCCTACAGGCGATGGTGTTCGTCACGCGGAACGGCGATCAGACAATTCTGTTTTCGTCGCACATGCTGGCCGATGTCGAGCGGGTTGCCGACCGTATCGCTGTCATGGATCGTGGGGTGCTGCGTGCGGAGTGCTCTTTGGAAACATTCCGGAAGAATGTCCGTCAGTATGTTCTTTCTTTCGCCGGTACGCCGCCGGAACTTCCGGAACTGCAAGGGGTTTTACAGCTCTTGCGGACGGACCGGGATTTGATTGTTACCCTCGCTAACCCGACGAGCGAGTCATTCGCGCAACTCAAGGCGCTTTCTCCACTTAGCATGACCGATACCCCTCTGGGATTGGAAGACGCCTTCATCAATTACCTCGGCGACCCGGGGACAGCAACGTTTTTAAGCGGGCAGAGCAGTAACGTCTGATTCAAACAAAGGCGCCGCAATGAAAAGAGTTTCTTGTAAAGAAATTAAACAACTCGCGCTTCCGAATAGCCAAAATTCCGATTTTTCGGCATTTGAGCCGCAGAGAAGCGGTCTGGAAATCTTTGATCCGATCGTCGAGAGCTATGACGAACTGGTTGGCTGGAAAGGAGCAACGTCCGCATGAAAAGTATTATTATCAAAGAGTACAAGCTTCTTGCCNNAGGGCCTTGGTCGCGTTTCTGCTGTGTTTGACATATGTAATTTGGAGCAGTCACATCAGTTCGCCCGCTCAGTGGGAGCTGTACACCACCGTGTGGCAGCCGAACCAGCTTCCCATTGTCGCCTGGTTTGCGCCGATTGTTGCACTGGCGTTTAGCCGTTGGCAAGACGTCTCCGAAATTAAAACTGGATCTGGCTCGTTCATCACGCAGCGGCGGGTTTCCCCGTCAACTATCTTCTGGTCGAAGGCGATCGCAGGGATTGGCCTGTCGTGTGCAGCGGTCGGCGTGCCCTTTGTCATTCAGGAAATGTGGCGTACATGGCCGGGACATTATCCGATGCCCGAACATTGGGAGTGGTCTGCGGCAGGGCAATGCCTGCTGTTGACGATTACGGCGTGGATGGCCGCGAGGATGTCCGGGCTCAGCGCTCCGTTGGCGGTTTTGGGAGTTTTCATTGCCTATGCTGCCGGTGCGGCGATGCCCTTTGTCGCTCTTGTCTACGTTATTGCAGCTTACGGTTCCGCGATCGCAGATCGCGTACGGCGGATATCACTGCCCTCATTAGTCTGCCTCCTTGTTATCAATGCGTCTGTAATTACCACCATAATTGCGGGCGGCATTTGTTTGTATGAGGCAACGGTGCTGGACTCAGAGCCGAACAATACATGGTACTACTCGTTCGACGCGGACAAGTATTTTTGTGAAACTGAAATAAACGGACTATCGCAAAATGCTCACTATTTAAATGGCCCGAAGCTGCTTCCGGATTACATAAATCTGTCTGGAGAAGGTGTTCTCCTTACTAATTGGCAAGCTAATCGCGGCACCTTCATAAACGGCAATCGCGAAGTCTCGTTTTTCGACCCCGCTGACGGCATATTTAAGCAGTACGACCTGATTAAGCACAAGCTTTTGAATGTTTACGACCGCGCCGGGTTCCACGACCCTGCTTATCCCGGTCCTTTCGCTCGGTTTCACTCGGTTTACGAAGTTGACAGAGGAGCGTGGGGGATATCGCCGTCGATGTCACAGCCGCTTGTGACGGCCGACGGTATCGGTCGAGTCAACTTCAAGACCAGTTCTTTAAGCATAGACTTCAGACCGGCGACCAACGAAAGAATCGTTCGGATATTCTCAATGGGCAACGGCTCGTTTACTGTACTGACCACCCGGCGGTTGCTTTATTTAGACGGGAGCGGCAAAGTAGTCCGTTCGTGGTTAAACAACGTCGATAAGGAAAAGATCTCCCGGGTCGATTGGAAGGGCGGGCCAACGGCGGTGCTGTGGATGGAAAAGTCGGCCGATCCAAGCCTCATAGAAGCAATCGAGTACAACGACGGTAGAGAAGTCTCGCGAACGGTGCTGGACGAGAGAGTTACGGGCTTTGACTCCTGGAAAGAGGATGTCAGGCCTGCGGTCGCCCTGGTTCCCGCTTTCTATTCCCTGCTGTCTGAGTACCCTGCTTTATTTGAGGGCGTCGGATTCGGATTGCGTTCGCCATTATATGCCGGCCTCGTAGCATTTGGGTTTGCTTGTGCGGCTCTGGGGCTAGCTTTGCTGTTCGAGTGGCCTGTCTGGGCGGCGATAGTCGGCGCGGCGGCCGCAGCAGCACTGGGTGTCGGAGCGTTAGGCGCTCTACTCATAGTCGACTGGCCGACACGTATACCTTGTCCGTCCTGCAAAAGAAACCGGGTCGTGAATGAAATGGTGTGCCGGTATTGCCATGCGCCGTGGCCTCGCCCGGCTGCCGACGGAGCGGAGATGTTTGAACCGAACTCTTATGCCGCGAGATCGGTAAATTTGAGTGAGCTTCACTTAAGACGAAGCAAGACAACTGTAAGCGAAAACTACAGGTGCTCGGGCGCTTCCAGTGTGATCGTCTCGCTGCTGCGACTTGACATTCGATTGCTTCGTGCCGTGCTTTCCTTTTGCGCTGTTATGGCGTCCTACGGGATGTTCGTGTTATTCGTGCAGAAACACGACGTCTTGCACAACGGTTATTATTGGGCATCCTATCCGGCGTCGTTTATGAGCATGTATTTGTTCTACTGGTCGGAAGGCGCTGTGCTGCTGGCGATCTTCCAATTCGAGGCGAGTATGAAGGCGAATTCAAGAGCTTTCCTCGCCCAACGACCAGTGAGCGGCTCCCTGTTTTTCTCCGTCAAAACTGCTGTCGCCGTCCTTATCTATTCTCTTTTCGCGGTAACGTTCCTGACCATTTTGTTCCACATCTCCGTGCGACCTGGCTACTTTCCCCTTCCTTTTCCTTTTCAGGCGTGGAGACTCGGCGTTCGCGACGTATGGCTGGGCTTTCTCTTTTACTTTGGCGTGGTTCAAACCATCGCGTCTGTGACTGCCGGGCAAAACGAGGCGGAACCCAAGTCCTTCGGCTCTGTAGCTCGATGCTGCATGCCCTTATTGTTTCTTCTCGGCGCGTGCATGGCAGCACACAACACGGTCGCGCTGGCTGCCTTTGCAGCGATTGTTGCTGCAGCTTACGCTGTCACGGGAATCGCCGCCTGGGGAAGCTGGGTCGGGCGCGGAGAGGTGTCTTTGATGCCCCGGATCGCTAAACCGGCCTACGGCGCAATCCTGGCCGGAGGACTTGTCTTCCTAGTTATGGTGACCGAAACGCTATGCGAACAAGCCGGCATCGATTGGTCCCGGCCAGGCAAAGGAGCGACGTATTTGTCCTGGCGGGCTCCGCAGGAGAGCTTTGTTGGAATTGAAACGACTTCTCCGTGGACTTCATATTACTGGTATGTCGACAAAGTACACGGCGTCCTTCTTTGTTACGATGGACAAAACAACCGACTGGTTGGAATCGTCGACGGCAACGGCTGGAAACGGACAGCAACCGTGCCACTCGTAACTGACCGATTGAATACGCAGTTTACCAACGGCGTTCCGATCACAGTTATTACAAACGCACCAAACGTGTGGTTTGGGAATAAAAATGTGCTGCAGGTGTCGTTCGACCCGCCCGGCTCCATTGTTGTTGCCCATTTACTTCCCGGCGAGTACGGGCAATCGTACGAATACGATTCCTCGTACGATTACGGAAATTTGGTGACAATCCAAACTAGCCGGCGCATTTTCCTTGAGGACGTCAATTTTGCGGAACCACAGCTTATGTCTGTTCCGAAGCCGATTGAAACCGGCGGTGTACCGGGCGAGAACTTCAGTCTCAGGTTCATACTTCCGCACAAAGCAGAAAGTGACGACTGGGCCTATCTTGAAAAGTACTTAGTATCACACCGCGACCATCTGAATCCGAATATCTCGTTCCACATCGAATTCGACGATCCAAGCGCCAATCTTCATTGGTGGTACGTGTGCGACAGCGCGGGAAGGATTCTTTCGATAAAGGATAGACCTACCGCTCCGCAGGTTCCGTTGAGTAATGGTACTCCCACTTCAAAGCCAGTCCGACTGATACCGCTTTCTTATGGCCTGGACGGAGCTATCCTCGCAACCAACGGCGGTGATTGGACTCGGATTGCCGGGCTTACGGCGCTCCCGACATTGTTTGGGCTGCTTCTGACAATTGTGATCGGGCGGCGCATGGGCTGGGAGAAAAGTGCGATCGCTCGTTGGTCAGCAGCATGTATCTTGCTTGGACTCTACACCCCCGCCATTATATGCCTTCTTTATTCGTTTCCGATGCGGAAGAGGTGCTTCCACTGCGGCAAAGAACGCGTCGTGAACCGGATGACCTGCGAGCACTGCGGCACGGATTGGCCCCTGCCTACACTGAGCGGTCTTGAAATCTTTGAACTGATCGGCGAAACCGACGATCGCGGCGTGAAGGTGGGTCGCTAGTCGATGGCTTTCCTGTTCAACATCGTTACCGGCGCCGGATTGCCGATCTACAAACAGTTGATCGACCAGGTGCGTGCGGCTGTCGCGAGCGAAGATCTGGTTCAGGGCGACCAACTGCCCAGTATTCGAACTCTGGCGGAACGGCTCGTTGTAAATCCCAACACGATCGCAAAGGCGTATGCGGAGATGGTTCATGACGGGCTGATCGATACGCTTCCGGGCAAGGGCTATTTTGTTGCGCCGAGGCGCCAACGATTGACCCGTGAGGAGCAAGAACGACGTCTCAACGCGGCAGTGGAGTTGCTTGTCCATGAAGTCGTCCTGCTCGATTTTACTCGCGATGAGATCATCGAGCGCCTTTCTGCCCGGCTGCGAAGCCTTGAACCAGTTGCTCGGTCGTAACGGCTACACCGCGACCAGGTTCTTGACGTTTGCTACAATCTCAAATGAGCGAAGGCGGGCTTTGTGGTTGTGTATATGAGCGGTTATCATCAGTTCGTCGGCGCGCGTTCTATCGATGAATGCGGTTAGGCCACTGCGTACAGTTTCAGGAGAGCCTACGACAGCGTATTCCAGCATATGGGAGGCGTTTAATTCCTCTGTCGCTGTCCATAATCCGTCCATACTGTCAACCGGCGCCGGGAGTTTGGTTGGCGTTCCGCGACGCAGGTTGGTGAACTGCTGGAGGATCGATGTAAACAGATAACGCGCTTCGGTATCGGTATCGGCTGCGACCACATTAATTCCCAGCATGACGTAAGGCTGAGCGAGCGACTCCGATGGTTTGAAGTTCGTGCGATAGATCTGCAGCGCCGGCATCATTAGATCGGGAGCAAAATGGGATGCGAAGGCGAAGGGCAGGCCTAGAGCAGCCGCTAGTTGCGCACTGAAGAGGCTGGAACCAAGCAGCCAGATCGGCACTTTTAGTCCTTCGCCGGGAACAGCATGTACTTTTTGGCCGGGTCTCGCCGGGCCGAAGTAGGCAATCAGCTCTTCGACATCGTGTGGGAAGTTGTCGGCAGTCCGGACCGAATCGCGTCGCAGCGCGTGCGCGGTAAGTTGATCCGAGCCGGGAGCGCGCCCCAGGCCAAGATCGATCCGCCCTGGGTAAAGCGATGCCAGTGTCCCGAACTGCTCGGCAATGACGAGTGGTGAATGATTTGGCAGCATGATGCCGCCCGAACCGACGCGTATTGTAGAGGTCCCCTCGGCGACATAGCCAATAACCAGCGAGGTAGCCGCACTGGCAATACCCGGCATATTGTGGTGCTCGGCCAGCCAGTAACGATTGTAATCCCATTGCTCGGCATGGTGCGCGACATCGCGCGTGTTGTGCAGGGCATCGGATGCATCGCTGCCTGACGGAATTGGGGAGAGGTCGAGGACAGAGTATGGAATTGTTCTTCCTTCGGTTTGTCTTCGTGCGGTAGTAGAATTTTCAATGATCGTAGACATTTATTTATAGTTAGCCACTTTATTCTGTCGCGTTAATTACAAAAATAAAAACACCGATACAGCGATTTTCGTTCTTGGCGATTGGGGGATCGGGATTACTTTCGACGCACGAAAGCGGCATCGGCTAAAATGACTTTAATGAACGACACTACAATTTTGCCGCCGTTGATCGATATTCGGAATGCGACGGTTGTTCGCGGTGACAGCCGGGTGCTGCACAATCTGTCTCTGCGTATAGACGATGGCCAGCATGTTGCGATTGTTGGGCCGAACGGTTCCGGCAAATCGACATTGATCAAGTTGATTACCCGCCAGCTTTATCCGCTGGCCGGAAAGGATCAGAATCCGGTGGTCGAAATTTTCGGGCGTGACCGCTGGGATGTCTTCGAGCTGCGGTCTATGCTAGGCATCCTTTCGAACGACATGCACCAAGACTTCACCGCAGACCCGGACCTCGACGGCTTAGAGGTAGTGATTTCTGGGTTCTTTGCCAGCAAAGGGGTTCCGCAGTATCAGCGAGTCAGTCAGGAAATGACTGAAGCGGCGCAGCGGGCAGTTGAACTGGTGCAGGCTCGGCATCTTGCAGGCAAGCGGCTTGCTGAAATGTCGACCGGAGAAGCACGGCGAATCCTCATTGCTCGGGCGTTGGTTTCCAACCCGCGCGCTTTGATGCTCGATGAGCCGACCGCCGGGCTCGACCTGGCCTCGCGACGTCGTTTTCTGCATTCCGTCCGCCAGATCAGCCGCCGGCAGAAGACAATCATTCTGGTGACGCACCATGTGGAAGAGATCATTCCGGAGATCAATCGTGTCATATTGATTAAGGACGGCGCTGTGTTCGATGATGGCGATAAGGAGTCGATCCTGACCAATAAGCGTTTTTCGGCACTATTCGACGAGCCGATCGAAGTTCGCAAAAGCAGCGGGGGTTACTACTCCGCCGAGATCGAATTACTGGCCGGCGATCGGATTTCGGACCTGGATTGAGTTCGGCGTCACTGTCTGAACTTCAAATGTCACCCCGGCAGGGAGGGTCGCTTGAACACCGGTGAAGAGCGCATTGAAGTTTGAACTCGAAACGACCGCGCCCAGTCCGAGAATATCGATCGACTGGCTATTGCTGTCCAGGGTGGTCAAGCCGTAGGCGGCGACGATTGAAAGAAGCTCAGCGGGAACCAATGTGCTGTCGGTCCTGCCGATGATCACCGCATGCGTGACCCCGTTGCTAGTGATATTGTTGATTTCGCCTCGCTTGGTCTTCGACCGTTCGTTCGGATTATTGTAGCTGGACTGTGACGCCGAGACATCCAGCAATGAGCCGTCGATCGCTTCGACCGACTCGATCTCCACCCCGAGGCGTCCATGTTCGAATATGCCCTTCGAGTGCCGGACATATCGCACACGACAGATAGCCGGGTTACCGCGCGGGATAATCAGAACACGTGAACTGGGATCGTTGGTGAGCTGTCCATAGACATCGGTAGCGACGTTAAAGAGGATGATGTCGCCGAGTTTAGCATGCTCGCTGCTGACGCCATCCGGCGCAGTCACAAAGATGGTTGTCCCCTGCGGCAGGACATACGACGATGTCGATACCGCCGAAACCGACACCGATGTTGCGATGTCGCTGGTGATATATTTATAATGAATGCTGGCGCTGAGCACTGTAGATGCCAGTGTCTTCAAGTTGTCTGAAGAAAGCTGAAAAGACGACGACAAGTCGTTGCCATGGTCGACTGTTACTTCGGTCGGGGCGACCTGAACCGCGGGGTTGCTGGTCGAAAGTTCAATCGTCTCGCCGCCGGGCGGCGCCGGTCCGGTAAGCTGGACCACCCCCGTGACAGTGTCATTGCTGCTGCCGCTGCCGGTGCTGAGGATAATGCGATCGAGCGCAGGCGCTTGAACCGTTAAATTTGCGGCGCCGGTGTAGTCGGCGCAACTGGCTGAGACGACGATACTCTTCAGGGACGGTGTTGTGTCTGTCGAGATAATGAACGGTGCAGGTATGCCCGGAGTAACTGTCAATGTTTGAGGCGTTAGAGTATCGGCCGGGTCGCTGGAATAGAGGGTCACCAACTCGCTTTTCTTCGCGCTCGACGGCAGTACGATAGACCCAGGCTCTTCACTCCCTCCGATCAACGATGGAGCTGAAAGTGACACCGTGAGGTTCTGCGGCATTGGTGGATCTGCAAAACAATAGGTCGTGATTGTGATCAAAGCTGAAAAAAGTAAAAGAACCGTCAAACGCCGCATGCTCTATTCCTAACTATCCGTTCGGTTGTAACGTAAACTGCATCGCAATTAAACCCACTACCATAGAGTGCATCGCCGCGATAACGTTACAAAAATCTAACATGAAAGTGTAAGATCGAGAGAGATCTACTCAAACGGAGGCGGCTGTTGTCGGCAAGAAAGAGAGAAGAGCTGGATGATCGGCATCATTGGAGCGATAACGGAAGAGATTAGCGCGATTGTCGCCGAGATGGCGGACGGCAGCGCCGTATCTGTCAAAGGCATGCGCAGCTACCATGTCGGCGCAGTTTGGGGTGTCCCCGTGGTGGCAGTTTACGCCAGGATCGGGAAAGTAGCCGCAGCATCGACTGCGACTCATCTGATCTCCGATTTTAAAGTCGATCAGATCATCTTCACCGGTGTCGCCGGCGGAGTCGACCAGTCGCTAAACGTTGGCGATATCGTTGTCGCCGGCGATCTCTATCAGCATGATATGGATGCACGTCCCCTCTTTGACCGTCATGAGATTCCGCTCCTCGGCAAAACCAGCTTTTCTACCTCACATAATCTTCGAGGCAAATGCTTAGCCGCTTCTCAGCAGTTCTTGAGTGATGATCTGAAAACGGTTGTATCCCAAGATACGCTGGCGCGGTTCAATATCGTCAATCCAAAAGCGGTTGAAGCGGCGATTGCGAGCGGCGACAAGTTCTTCAACGATCATACGGAGACGGAGGAATTAGCGCGGCGCCTTCCAGTAGCCTGTGTCGAAATGGAAGGGGCAGCCGTCGCGCAAGTCTGCCACGAGTACGAAATCGACTATGCGGTTATCCGAACTATCTCCGATTCCGCCAACCTCAGCGCCCACATCGACTTCGCCGCGTTCATCCACGAAATCGCCGCCATCTATTCGCACGGCATACTCAAACGAGTTCTGGAAAGGCGGCCCTGAAGTATAATCTTTTCTATGGAAACAGCCGAAATCGTCGATGATCTTTCCGGATTGGATGACGATACTCCGGCCATTCCGCGGTATGTCTCAGTTGTTGTTCAAGCGGAAGGCCCGTTCGGCGATTCCGCACTGACCTACACACAGCCGGACGGTGTCGAGCTTTCGATCGGCGATGCTGTCCTTGTTCCATTCGGAGCTTCCCGCGATGTGATCGGCTACATCGTCGGGCTAGATCACGAATGCGATATTGAGCTCGCACCGAAGGTCAAACCGATCCGCGCTCGCATTAACGGCGCCTCTGCGTTCAATGAACAGCTGTGGACATGCGCCCGCTGGGTTTGCGAGCAGACGCTCTCCGGGCCGAGAGATGTGATTCGTCTCATCGCGCCCTCCTTGCAGTCGGCTCAAATCAAAACCACCGTCATTCTCGACCCGGAGTGGCCGACGCTGACAGAAGGACTCCGTTCCGAAACCCAAAAGCTGCTTCTCGAACGACTGGCGGAACATCCGCTGCAGCGTCTGGAGATTCGCGCGCTCTGCAAAGGTGTCGAGGCCGCTGCAGCCGCTATGAGCGGACTGCGCAAGCGCAAAGCGGTCCGCCTTGAGAGGACGGTCCAGCCGGCGGCTCAGAGAATGAAGACTGTCCGAGTCCTCACACTCTTGTCGGATGCCTCGGAAGCGTCGGCGGAGGCGGAACGCCTTGCCAGCAGTCGCGCGAAGACCCAAGGGTCGCTGCTTCGCCGCCTCGTCGAGCTATCATCGTTGACGGTTTCGACCAGGGCGGCAGGTCTTCCTGTCGAACCCGGCTCGGTCGCCGCAGCGAAACAACTGGTGGAAAAAGGCCTGGCGAAGTTTATCGAGATCGAAGTTCGTCGCGACCCATTCGGCGCCCGATCGGCCTCACCGACCTTTCCGCCGCCGTTGACCGATGAGCAGGCCGCGGCGGCTCGCGCTATCGGTGCAGCGATGGAGACCGACGCTCGCGATCCGTTTCTGCTGCACGGTGTCACCGGCTCTGGAAAGACCGAGGTCTATCTCGATTCCATCGCACGCACCCGGCGTCTGGGCAAAGGCGCACTTTTTCTGCTGCCGGAGATCGGTCTGACTGCACAGGTCATGGATCTCCTGCGCGGTAGATTCGGTGACGAGGTTGCTGTACTCCATTCCGCTCTCAGTGACGGTGAGCGGCACGACGAGTGGCAGCGCATCGTTCGGGGTGAAGCAACAATCGTGGTCGGCGCTCGCTCGGCGATTTTCGCGCCGGTGCATAATCTTGGCTTGATCGTGGTGGACGAGGAACACGAGTCATCGTTCAAACAGGAGTCAATGCCGCGATACCATGCGCGGGATGTCGCACGTTTCCGAGCACGCCAATCCAAAGCTGTGCTCGTTCTCGGCAGTGCGACACCATCGATTGAGAGTTACTACTACGCGAAAACAGGGGTGTACAGACTGTTGACACTGTCGCGGCGAGTCGCCGAACGCCCGCTTCCGCCGGTAATCGTCCTGGATCAGCGACTGAGAGTGAAACCGAACTATGACGACGAAACCCCGCGCAATTTAGCGCTCTCGATCATCAGCGAGCAGCTGCACGATGCTATCGCCCGGCGTCTGGAACTGCATCAGCAGAGTATTCTCTTTATCAATCGCCGCGGGTTTTCTTCGTTTTTACTCTGTCGCGACTGCGGATTCTCGTTCAAATGTCCGAACTGCGATGTCACCTTAACTTACCATCGCGCGGCCTATATGCTGCAGTGCCACCACTGCGACTACCGATTGCAGGCCGCCGATATCTGTCCGCAGTGCGGCGGCTTTAAGCTTCGTCCATTCGGGCTCGGGACGGAAAAGGTGGAGGAAGCAGTGAAGGCATGCTTCCCGGACTCGCGAACGATCCGGATGGACCGCGACACGACGGAGCGCAAAGGTGCACACGGCGATCTGCTGCAAAGCTTCCGTCGCTTTGAGGCCGATATATTGATCGGCACTCAGATGGTAGCCAAGGGGCTGGACTTTCCCAATGTGACGCTGGTGGGAGTGATCAGTGCGGATACCGCGCTCAATATTCCCGACTATCGCGCCTCAGAGCGGGCTTTTCAACTGCTCACTCAAGTCGCGGGAAGAGCAGGGCGAGGAGAAAGCCTGGGCGAGGTCTATGTTCAAACCTTCGATCCCGATCACATTTCGGTGCAGTACGCGACCGATCACGATTACGTCGGCTTCTATGAACAGGAAATCGCGGCGCGTGAATCGCTCGGCTATCCGCCATTCGGCTTTCTTGCCAACGTCGTAGTGACCGATATTGTTGAAGCGAGAACGATTGAACGGGTATCGCACGTCGCGCAGATGATCCGCGGCCTGATAGACCAGTTCGGCTGGAAGGGCGGCATCGATATTCTCGGGCCTGTTGCCTGCCCCTTGAGCCGACTGCGTAACAAATACCGGCATCATTTCCTGGTTAAGAGCAAGAAGCGAAAGCCGATGATCTACTTGCTTAAGCGAACACTGGAAGAGCTGAGCATTTCCGATAGACTATCGCTTTCTGTGGACATCGATCCGATCTCGATGCTATAATTTTCGGAAAGTTTTAGAAGGATTAGCCAGGTTGAGCGAAAAAGATAAGACAGGTAAGCGGCTGGTTGAGATCATCCGCGCAGATGATCCGATCATTAAATACGGCGATCCGGTGCTGCGCGATAAAGCCAGATTCGTGACGACGTTCAACGACGAATTACCGGAACTGGTCGAACGCATGGAAGTAATTATGCGAGAAGCGAACGGCTGCGGGCTTGCGGCGCCTCAAGTAGGCATATCGCAACGGATATTCATTTACGATTCTGGTGACGGGGTACGTGCGGTAGTCAACCCCAAAATCACTCGTTCCAAGGGCGAGCAGACCGGAGAGGAGGGATGTTTGTCTGTGCCCGGACTGCAAGGCCAGGTCACACGCGCTTTCGATATCGTGGTAAAGGGGCAGGACGAGTTCGGAAAGCCAATCAAGATCCATGCGCAGGAATTTGAAGCACGAGTTATGCAGCACGAGATCGACCATCTGGACGGAATCCTGTTTATCGATGAAGGCCGGGCCGATCCGGACACGCTCCATTGGCTGACAGCCGAGGAGTTGGCGGAGGAAGAGGCTGACGGCAGTCTCGAGAAGATCCAGGAGTAGTAGGGCGCCGGCGCCTCAAGATAACCATGCGAATCCTCTTCTTCGGTACGTCGCCCTTTGCCGTGCCATCTCTAAACGTGCTGCTCGGATCACCGCACCAAATCATCGGTGTTGTTACCCAGCCGGACCGACCCCATGGCCGCGGAATGAGCGAGTCTTACTCGCCGGTAAAAAAGGCAGTTTTGGCGAATGCGCCGGCTATGCTTTTGCTGCAGCCGGAGAAGGCGCGAACCAAGGAATTTCGACTTGCCGTGTCAGAGCTTGCGCCCGATATTCTCGTTGTCGCAGCTTTTGGCCAGATCCTGTCGCAACGGCTGCTGGACTTGCCACGATATGGTGGAATCAATGTCCATGGCTCGCTTCTACCAAGGTGGCGCGGCGCGGCGCCGATGCAGTACTCGATGATTGCAGGCGATGCTGAGACTGGTGTGACTATCATGCAGATGTCGGCCGGCCTCGATTCAGGCGATATTCTGCTGCAGGGCGCGATTCCATTAGGGCCAAATGACGATATCGATTCGGTCGAAGAACGCCTTTCGTCACTTGGTGCCGATCTGCTGCTGCAGACGCTGGAACAGATCGAGGACGGGACTGTGACGGCAACTCCGCAGGATGAATCGCTCGTTACCTATTCGCCGGCGCTCCCAGCGGATTTCGGCTTCATCGACTGGACCCGGCCGGCTACGGAAATTAACAATCTGATCCGCGGAGTGACTCCGCGACCAGGGGCATTCGCCTTTATTTCCGGGAAACGTCTCAAAATTTGGCGCAGCTCCGTCGACGAGTCGACCGGCGACGGCGAACCGGGAAGAGTGGTCGAAATTCGAAAAATAGGGGAGTTGGGTATACTCGTTCAGTCTGGGGCAAATACCCGACTGCTGCTCAAAGAAGTTCAGCCTGAAAGTAAAGGACGGATGGGAGCGCTAGATTTCGCTCGGGGAGCACGCTTTGTCGTCGGATCCAAATTCGATAGTAGTGTCAGACCAGTCGGACCAGCCCACCAAAGCAGTTGAAGTAGGACCGTCGCGATCTGAACGCTGGCAGCAAGCTGTCTGGTTTAAGACAGATGGTCGGTACGAAGAAGCGCTTCTGGAACTAAAAGCTCTGCTGGTTGATTATCCTAATGACGCAGAGATCCACCATCAAGTCGGCCTTATTCTGGGATTCACCGGCGCTTTCGAGCAGAGCCTGACTGAGCTGTTAAAAGCAGTCGAACTCTCCGGAGAAAACACTGTAATAAGAAACGATCTCGCACTGACGTACACGATGCTTGGGATGTATGACGAAGCTAAGGGGCAGTTTGCGCGAGTATTGGAACGAGATCGTGATAATCAGATCGCTCTGCGAAACCTCACATATTTTTGACAGCAATAGAAGGACGAACTGTGAAGTTGTCTTACGGAAATTACGTTTGCGTCGGTTCTTTTCTGGCGCTTTTTCTGCTTAACGGCTGCGCAAGCCAGTCTACTCCTCCCACGACGCCGGCAGCCACCACATTTAAAGTGGCCTTGCTTACCACCGGCCCGGTCAATGATGGAGGATGGAACGAGTCGGCCTATGACGGCCTGATGAAGATTAAACAGGATCTTAACGCACAAGTTTCCAACGAAGTCACAGACAACCCCTCAGAGTTTGAATCGGCTTTTCAAGACTACGCGAGCAAAGGCTACAACGTGATTTTCGCGCATGGCGACGAATACGGCGATACCGCGGCAAAGATGGCGCCGCAGTTTCCCAACACCGTGTTCGTCACTACCGGAGGTACGCAGTCTGCGAAAAACCTTGCACCGATAATCTTCGCAACCGAGGATGGAACTTATATCCAGGGAATGGAGGCCGGTTTCCTGTCGAAGACAGGCAAAGGCGGTTTTGTTGGCGGTCAGGCGCTCCCTCCGGTCACCCGAGCGGCTGTTGCCTTTCAGAATGGCGCAGTCGCTGTGAACCCCCAGTTCAGCTTCAAAATTACTTACATCAATTCTTGGGATGATGTCCAGAAGGCGAAGGGGCAGACCGATGAGCTGATTTCGAATGGTGCAGACATGATCGCGCACAACTGCGACGCTGCGGCGAAAGGTCTTTTTCAGTCTTCCGCTTCCAAGCCAGGAGTATATGCGTTCGGAGTGAACTCGAACCAGAACGACGAGTCTCCGAATATCCTCTCGTCGACTTTTCTAGATATTCCAAAATCGTTCGAAGATGTTGCAAAGAGCGTGCAGAACGGCACGTTCCAGGGACAAACGTTGAATTTGGGCATGAAGGAAGACGATGTAACTGTCATCGATAATCCGAAGTTCGCCGGGCTGTATACGACGGCTCAAACCACCAAGATCAAACAGGCCGAGGCCGATNNAGTTGAAACCGCTCTAGGCGAAAGTATGACTTTCGATCTGCTGACCTATTCGGCGGAGAGGCGAGAGTGGGTCGAAAAGGCCCTGGACAGATTTGTCCCGCCGCAGACCGCAACTCCTGAGTCGCTCCATCGTTCGGTTCGCTACTCGCTTTTCTGCGGAGGAAAGCGGCTGCGCCCCTTGTTGACAATTGCTGGGGCCGAGGTTGTCGGCGGGAATCCTGAACACGTCCTGGCGCTGGCCTGCGCTGTTG